>DLUO01000081.1 GCA_003444595.1 Bacillota bacterium | reverse complement strand
GGAAGAGCTGTATGCGAGCTATTTCGATATTAACTGCAACCGTTTACCCTACAGCAATAACAGCGAGTATTTGAAAGATCTGCTCGCCTTGCTGGATATTATTCTAAATGTTGCCTGCGCTTATAAGGGGATGAATGAGACAAGCGCACCCCTGAATGTATCCGATGCCCACCTGCGAGGGCTTTCCATCTCGCCCGCCGAGATCGTTGACTCTCTTTTGTCCTACCGCCTGGAGGAACGCTCCAAAGGAGTTTCAGGCGAGATTAAAAAACAGATAGCAATGGCAAATTCTCACATCGAACAAAGGCTTAAGGCTTCCCTGGAAGCGGGCTTTACCCCCAGGATGGAAATACTTGCCAAAAAATTTCGCCTCAATAATTTCGAGCATTTTTTACTTTTATTATCCCTTTCCTCTGTATGCGACAGAAAGTATGAATCTATTTATGCCTTTCTCCACAATAATGTAAAAGAAAAACTGCCTACCAAGTGGCTGGCTATTTCTCTGTATAAAATGTTTTTTAAGCTTGAAGATTACCACATCGGGCGCACCATAAAAGGTGAGGGCAACTTTTTTAGATTTCTGGCGGAGAGAACCGCCTCAAGCAATGAGCCCGGCCCGGCTGATAAGATCGTCCTCAGTCGCCGGATCAGCAGTTTTATATTTGGAGTCAATCGAATAGATCAAGACCTTGCAGATATTGCCACCATCTTTGACAGGACCCAAAGGATAGACGGCATTTATATCCGCCATGACCTCTACCAGAAGATTCGGAACCATATCGAAAACGTTATCTATCACCCTGAGAGGCTTGGGAATGTATTGAATCTCTATGGCCAAAAGGGGATCGGCAAAAAACATATGCTCAAGCATGTCGCCCAGGAGCTGGGATTTAACCTGCTTTTTGTCGACTATGCAAAGCTGAAACTCCAACCGCACAGTGCCCTTCGGCATCTGCTGGATAAGGTCTATGTTGAATATATGCTGACGGGCTCACTCCCCTGCTTTATTAACATGGAACAGGATGAGAGTTACCAGGATGAAGAGGATATAGGCAAAGACCGGGATGCGCGGCTGGTTACTACCATCGAATATCTAGAGAAGGAGTTTTGGTTTGCCGTCTGGTTGTCCAGGGTTAAGGAGGACGAGTTAACTGCCCATAATTTACGCCTTGTATGTATGGAACTCCCCATGCTGACCATAAGCGAGCGCATTACTTTGTGGGATGTTTATTCCAGGGGATTAAACCTGGCAGAGGATGTTGATACCGTCCTTTGCGCCAATCAATATATACTGACCCCCAAGGCCATTAAGGATGTTCTCGATACAGCGAGCAGTTTGGCCGCGTGCGAGGGCAGAAGCGTTATCCGGCGGGAGGATATTTTACAGGGTGTGAGGCAGCACTCCGTGAATCAGCTTGGTAAATACGCTACCAAGATCAACGCTGTTTTTACGTGGGACGATCTGATTATTGATGAGGAACAGAAACGCGAGATGCAGATGATCTGCAACCAGATAAAATACCGCAGTGTAGTCGGAGAAGAGTGGGGCTTTCATAAGAAAACGCCGTACGGGCGGGGGCTTTGCGCCCTGTTTTATGGTTCTCCGGGTACAGGTAAGACCATGGCTGCACAGGTAATGGCAAACGAGCTTGGGCTGGACCTTTACCGTATAGATCTCTCCCAGCTGGTAAGCAAGTACATAGGCGAAACGGAAAAGAACGTCTCCGATCTTTTTAGAAAGGCCAAAAACATCAATGCCCTGCTGTTTTTTGACGAGGCGGATGCTCTTTTTGCCAAGAGATCCGAGGTTAAGGATTCCCATGATCGCTATGCCAACGCAGATACAGCCCATCTGCTGCAGAAAATTGAGGAGTACGAGGGGATTTCCATACTTGCTACCAACTATGTGAACAATATTGACGATGCCTTTAAAAGGCGTATCAAATTTATGATTAACTTTGTCTTTCCCACACCTGCGGTCAGGCTCAAGTTGTGGAAAACGATTCTTCCGGAGACAGCAGTCCTGGAAGAGGAGATTGATTTTGAGTTTTTTGCGAAGAATTTTGAGCTGGCGGGAAGCAACATCAAAGAGGTTCTCACCAACGCGGCATACTTGGCTGCTTCAGAGAACACAGGGATAGCCAACCGCCATATTGTGGAGGCGGTGAAACTTAATTTTAAAAAATACGGTAAGATTTTAAGCAACGAGGACTTCGGTTACCTGGGGATCACCAAATAATTGGAGAAGGAGTATTTTTTATGGTTGAACAATGGGAAGCGGGTTTTTTGGAATTACTTGAGGATGTGTTGCGTGAGCTTACCTCTGATACGCAGCTAAGTTTGGGTGACGAGCAAGATGAACAGCCGGTGCTGAGGTTAATTTTGCCTGTGCTGCGGGGTGGGCAGGTGGAGCTCCCCATGGAGATCACTGTGGAACATTTGAAAGCGGGGAGCAGCCAGCTTCAGATTTACTGCCTGATTTTCGATAGCGTTCCTCCGGCTGCTATACCTGAAGTGGAGAAAATAATTATGCGCCTTAACGAGTTTATAACCCTGGGCCACTTAGTTAAGTAGAGCAGGTTCTCATGTTGTCAACTGAAAGAGCAATAAAAAAGGTGTAACTGATGCAACGAGTAGCTGCCGCTATACTTATAAAAGACAATAAAATATTAATTGCTAAAAGATCTGCTAAAGGTAAGGTTCCTCACAAATGGGAATTTCCCGGTGGTAAAATTGAAAATGGGGAAACTCCTGAAGGATGTTTAATCAGGGAGATGTATGAGGAATTTGGGATAAAGATTAACGTAGGTCTCTTATACACATCT
>DLUO01000100.1:1616-8777 GCA_003444595.1 Bacillota bacterium | reverse complement strand
ATCATAAAGGAGTCAGAGAGTAATGAACAGTATTAAAAAAGTATATATGTTTAACGAAGGGAATGCAGAGATGAAGATGCTGCTGGGTGGTAAAGGAGCCAACCTGGCAGAGATGACCCGCTTGAACCTCCCTGTACCGCCCGGTTTTACTGTTACAACAGAAGCCTGCAACGACTATTACCGGGAGGGGGAGACCCTATCTGAAGAGCTCAAAGCGCAGGTAGCCTCTGCTGTTCGCGAACTGGAAAAACAGACGGGGAAAACACTGGGAAGCACAGACAACCCATTGTTGCTTTCGGTCCGCTCGGGCGCTTACTACTCCATGCCCGGTATGATGGATACGATTTTAAACCTGGGGCTGAATGACAGCACGGTGGAGGCCCTCTCCCGGAACACGGGGAACAGAGCCTTTGCCTTGGACTGTTACCGCCGGTTGCTGCAGATGTACGGTGATGTGGTCCTTAAAATAGAGCACTACAGTTTCGAAAAGGCGCTGACTGAAGTGGCGAGCTCTTTTAAGGTCCAGAAAAGCCGGCAACTGCCCGCTGAGGGCTGGGAAAGGGTAATCGAGCGTTATAAGCAGATCATCGAAAAGGAAAACGGCTTGGTTTTTCCCCAGGATCCCCATGAGCAGTTGCTGCAGTCCATCAAAGCCGTTTTTGCTTCCTGGAATAACCCCCGGGCTATTGTTTATCGCCGTCTTAACGGCATACCCGACGATCTGGGCACTGCCGTAAATGTCCAATCCATGGTTTTTGGCAACCTTGGTGACGACAGCGGCTCCGGTGTAGCGTTTACCAGAAACCCCTCCACCGGGGAAAAGCAGCTTTACGGGGAACTCCTGTTCAACGCCCAGGGAGAAGATGTAGTTGCCGGTATACGCACTCCTTTGCCCATCACAGCATTACAGGAGAGGCTCCCCCATATTTATGACCAGTTTAGTTCGATCTGCTCTACTTTGGAAAAGCACTACCGGGATATGCAGGATATAGAGTTCACGGTGGAAAAAGGCCGGCTTTATATCCTGCAGACGCGCAATGGCAAGAGGACGGCCCAGGCCGCTGTTAAAACAGCCGTGGATATGGTTTCAGAAGGGATTTGTACAAAAGAGGAAGCTCTTTTTAGGGTAGAGCCCTCCCAGTTGGTGCAGTTGCTGCACCAGCGCATTGACCTTTCAGCAGATATAACTCCCCTGGCAGAAGGGCTGCCGGCCTCGCCCGGCGCTGCCAGCGGCCGGGTGGTATTTGATGCCAATGTGGCTGAAAAAAAGCACCAGGAAGGTGAAAAGGTAATCCTGGTGCGTTCGGAGACCACACCTGATGACATTCACGGTATTGTCGCTGCACAGGGTGTTTTGACGAGCCGGGGCGGGATGACCAGCCATGCGGCTGTTGTGGCCAGGGGTATGGGAAAGCCCTGTGTCAGCGGCTGTGAGGCCGTTAAAATAGATTTCCAGGCCAACCTCTTCCAGGTAGGCGACCGTGTAATCAAAGAAGGAGAGATTATCTCTATCGACGGTACCACCGGCCGCGTTTATTATGGCGAGGTTCCGCTTATCGCCCCCAAGCTCAGCCCGGAGTTTGAGCTGCTGCTCTCCTGGGCTGACGAGATCCGCGAACTGCGGGTAAGGGCTAATGCGGATACGCCGCGAGATGCCAGGAAAGCAAGAGAATTCGGCGCTGAAGGGATCGGTCTCTGCCGGACTGAACACATGTTTTTAAACCCGGAGCGTCTTCCGCTGGTGCAGGAGATGATCCTGGCAGAAACGCAGGAAGAGAGAGAGGCCGCCCTGGTTAAGCTTCTTCCCCTGCAGCAGGGAGACTTCGAGCAGATCCTGCGGGAAATGGAAGGCCTGCCGGTAACGATCCGCCTACTGGATCCGCCCCTGCATGAGTTTTTGCCCAATTTGGAAGAACTGCTGGTGGAGGTAACCCGTATCAAAGAGCGTGGAGAAGGGGGAAAAGAGCTGCGGCAAAAAGAGTCCCTTCTAAAAAAAGTGCGCAGCCTGAAGGAGCTAAATCCCATGCTCGGCCAACGGGGTTGCCGCCTGGGACTTGTCTACCCGGAGATTTATAGGATGCAGGTCCGGGCTATCTGTCTGGCTGTCGTAGCTTTAAAGAAGGAAGGCCTGGAAATTAGACCCGAAATTATGATACCCCTGGTGGGGCATCCCCACGAGCTGAAAAGCATGCGGGAAATCGTGGAAGATGAAATCGCCGGTGTGACGGCAGAAACGGGCATGGAGATAAACTATGCCATCGGGACAATGATTGAGCTCCCCAGGGCCTGCGTGGTCGCCGGAGAGATAGCAGAGCATGCCGAATTTTTTTCCTTCGGAACAAACGATTTGACCCAGACAACTTTCGGTTTCAGCCGTGATGATGCTGAAGGGAAATTCCTGCCCTTTTATCTCCGGCAGAAAATCCTCCCCGCTAACCCCTTCATGGTTCTGGATAGGGATGGGGTAGGAAAACTGATGTCGCTGGCAGTTGCCGCGGGTAGAGAAACAAAACCCGGTTTAAAAATGGGAATTTGCGGGGAACACGGAGGTGAGCCGCAGTCTATTGACTTCTGTCACGGTCTGGGAATTGATTATGTGAGTTGCTCTCCTTTCCGGGTGGCGATTGCCCGCCTGGCGGCAGCACAGGCTGTTTTGAAAAAGAGAATGTCTAGTCAATATATTCCAGTTTTGTATAAATAAAAAACTACATAAAAATATTTATAAACGCCTGCCACAGGCCGGCAAAGAAATCGCCGATGGAGCGGAAGAAAAGGGAGAAGGCCCCGGCCCTGTTTACATCAGCGGCGGCCAGCAGGGGCGCCTCGGCAACCACGTCGTCTTCAAGCAGTAGTTGTGCGCTTCCCAGGGCGTCACCCTTGGCGACAGGAGCGGGAACATTCTGCGGTAGAACAAAATTTGTTTGCAGCTCTTCCTGGCGGTCGAAGGGAACGACTGCTTCCAGATGCTGCCCCAGTTGCAAAGTGACCGTGCGCTGTTCCCCTCTGGCAACCTTGAGCGTGGCGAGTGTTTCACCGGCGCTGGCTGCCCTGTGCAGGACAAAATTGCGAAAAGCATAGTTGAGCATGTTTTCGGTGTCTTTCAATCTTTCCTCCTTGCTGGAAGCTTTCATAACCACGGTAATAAAGCGCAACCCCTTCTGGCTGGCGGTTCCCACCAGGCAGTATCCTGCCTCGTTGGTGTGTCCTGTTTTTAAGCCGTCTGCTCCGCTGTAACGCCCCAGCAGGGGGTTGAGGTTGTATTGCTTTATATCGTCATAAGTAAATTCTTTTTGCGAGTGCAGTTTCAGGTACTCCGGAAAAGTGCTAATCAGGTAACGGGAGAGTACGGCCATGTCTTCAGCGGTGGTATAATGCTGGGAATCAGGCAACCCTGAGGAATTTTGGAAAAGAGTATTTTTAAGCCCGAGTTCAGCAGCTTTTTTATTCATCTCTTGAACAAAAAGGGCTTCCGAGCCGTACAGATGCTCACCGACGGCCACGCAGGCATCGTTGGCCGAGACAACGGCAATTCCTGTCACCAGTTCGCCAAAGGGCACCTGTTGGCCGACTTCCAGAAACATCTGTGAGCCCCCTGTTTCCCAGGCTTTCTGGCTGATGGGGACTGTATCTTCCCAGGCAACCCTCCCTTTTTGCAGCGCCTCATAGGCCAGGGCAAGGGTCATAATTTTCGTCAGGCTTGCCGGATGCAGGATTTCGCTGCCGTTTTTCGAGTAGATAATCTCTCCGCGTGAAAACTCCATCAGTACGGCAGCCTGTGAGCCAATATCAGGAATCAATACCTCCTGTGCCCGGGTTGTACCGGTAAAGGCTGCAAAGGAACCGGAGATTAAAAGGAGCAGCATGGCAATTGTAATACTTTTTTTTATCCTGGAGCATATCATGGAACAGTCCTCCTTTATCGTAAATGACGTCTTTTTTTCCGGACACTTTTATATTTTCTCATAAACGGCGGGGCTAATTCAAGGGAAAATTAAGGTAGTTGTGCTCTTAAATTCGAAGTTCTACGTAAATTTGTGCCAACATTTTCGGTTAATTGCCATAGTTCCAATGTTAGCGAAGTTTAAAAGAGATCATCAAAATCAAACGGACGGTTTGTCCGCGATAGGAGGTAAAGAAATGCTGATCATTGGATTAAACGGCAGCCCCAACCGGCAGGGGAATACGGCCTTCCTTCTGGAAACGGCCTTAAAGTCTGCCGCGGAAATGGGAGCGGAAACGGAGAGTATTTTTGTACAGGAGATTATGGAGAAAGCCAAAAGGCCGTTTTGTATCGCCTGCGAGACAACTTGCCGGGGTGTGTGCTATGCGGGAACGGAACTGGAAAAGGTTCTGGACAGGATAGCTCAGGCCGATGGACTGCTAATCGCCAGCCCGGTATATTTCGGGACTGTATCCGCCCAGCTTAAAAGCTTCTGGGACAAAACACGCCGTCTGAGACGCTACAGGAAACTTTTAAATACGGTGGGAGGCGCATTGACATCGGGCGGGGCGCGTTTTGGAGGGCAGGAGACTACCCTGCGCACTATTCATACCATGATGCTTATACAGGGCATGATCGTGATCGGCGACAGCCATGAAAAAAGCCCGGGCCACCACGGGGCCAATGCCGCCCAGCCTGCGCAGGATGATGCCAATGCCCTGAAGCGGGCGTCTTTAATGGGCAAAAGGATGGTCCAGGTCTGCGAGGCAACTGCTTCTTTGAGAAAAAACCGCCAGGAGGGTCATAAGTAAATTGTTTTTTCGCAAAGACCTGGAAGAGTTGGAGGAGACGCTGCTCTCGCCCCACGCTACGCGGAGCAAAAACAGCCGGGGCAGGGAGCGCTTTGAGGAGCCCTGCGATGTCAGGACCGCCTTTCAGCGTGACCGGGACCGCATCGTCCATTCCAAATCATTCCGGCGCCTTAAACATAAAACCCAGGTGTTTATCGCCCCGGAAGGAGATCACTACCGCACGCGCCTGACCCATACAATCGAGGTTTCCCAGGTGGCGCGCACGGCAGCCAGGGCCTTGCGTTTAAACGAAGACCTTACCGAAGCTATTGCCCTGGGGCACGACCTGGGGCATACGCCGTTCGGCCATGCCGGAGAGGAAACCCTGAACGAGCTTTTCCCCGGTGGGTTTAAACACAATGAGCAGAGCCTGAGGGTGGTTGACTACCTGGAAGGGAACGGGGGACTTAACCTGACCTGGGAAGTGCGTGACGGCATCCTTCACCATACCGGGCCGGGGATTCCCGCCACCCCGGAAGGACAGCTGGTTAGAATCTGCGACCGTATGGCCTATATTAACCACGATATCGATGATGCCTTAAGGGGCGGAATTATCCGCCCCGGGCAGCTGCCGCCGGAAGAGACGGCTTACCTGGGAGCCACCGGCTCGGAGCGCTTAAATACAATGATCCGGGATCTGATCAACAACAGCTGGGGCAAGCAGCAGATTGCGGTCAGCAAAGAGCTGGCTGCGGTGATGGAGAGCCTGAGAAAATTTCTATATGATAATGTATATATCGGCTCGACTGCCAAGCTGGAGGAGCGGAAAACAAAAATCATTATTAAAATGCTCTACAACTACTGGACGGAAAAGCCGCAGGAACTGCCGCCTGAAGTCCGGGAGCAATCATTCAAGTACGGCCTGGAGCGCTCCATCTGCGACTATATTGCCGGAATGACGGATCAGTATATCATAACGGTTTTCCGGGAACTTTTTGTCCCCCAGCCCTGGAAAAGTTAGGTTAAACCTGCCTGAAAAAGAATAGAAAAGAATAATTAGTATATAATAATACTATTATGGATTCTAGCCGGTAGTGCTAAATATTTTTTGCTAAATAGCAGGAATATTTTCAAGGGCTAGCGAATATAATGAATAAGTTTACAGTTTTTAATAAACCTGGACTGCTGGTCATAATTGCATAACCTTGGCTCCTCGTAAGGAGAAGAGAAGGGGGTTTTTGTGGCGAGGGAATGTCGAATAAACTGTTCAAGTAAAAAAATGTTATGAACTTGGACGTATACCTCGTCTCTTTCCGGGATGAGGTTTTTTGATAATCCTGACGGAATCCGGAGGTCAACAGGATGGCATATATTTCTGATGAGGTCATTGAAGAAGTCCGCGGGCGTTTCGATCTAGTAGAAGTAGTATCCTTTTATATTGACCTCAAAAAGGTGGGCAAAAATTTTGTAGGCTTCTGCCCCTTCCATTCTGAAAAAACGCCATCTTTTACCGTGTCTCCGGAGAAGCAGATCTTTCACTGTTTTGGCTGCCAGACCGGAGGCAACCTTTTCAGCTTTATAATGCAGATGGAGGACTGCAGCTTTCCTGATGCCGTGCGGCTGTTGGCACAGAGAGCGGGGATAACTGTCGAGCCCCCGCCTTCCACCCCCGCTGAAAAGTTGAAGGCACAGGCAAGGGAAAATTTGCAGGAGATGTACTCTCTGGCGCAAAAATACTATCAAGCCCTCTTATGGCGTAGCCCAGAGGGCAAAGAGGTGCTGACTTACCTGCAAAGAAGGGGCTTAACCAAAGAGTCTATCCTGGAGTTTCAGTTGGGTTATGCAGGTAACAATTGGCAAGGTTTGACAGGCGAGTTGCGTAAAAAAGGTTATGACCTGCAGCTTGCTTTAACAGGGGGGCTGCTGGGGAAAAGTTCGACGGGCAGGTATTACGATTACTTTCGCGAGCGCCTGATCTTTCCCATCTGGGATAGCCGGGGTCGTGTAGCTGCTTTCGGAGGCCGTATTTTGGGCCCGGGGGAGCCCAAGTACCTTAATTCCCCGGAATCGCCGCTGTTTAACAAAAGCAGGACTCTTTACGGCTTTCACCTGGCACTACCACACATCCGCAGGGAGAAAAAAGCACTACTGGTGGAGGGATACATGGACGTAATCCTCCTTCACCAGTACGGGATTAGAGAAGCTGTAGCGCCCTTAGGGACTGCACTTACGGAAAAACAACTCTCCCTTCTTAGAGGACGCTTGGATAAGATACTCCTGGTTTTCGACGCCGATGCGGGAGGAGAAACGGCCGTGCTGCGAGGGTTGGAACTTTTTAAAAACGAAGGATGCCGGGTTGAAGTAGCCCAACTCCCCCCGGGCCTGGACCCGGCAGACTACATAAAAGAGCGCGGCGGAGAGGTGTTTCGC
>DLUO01000100.1:0-1377 GCA_003444595.1 Bacillota bacterium | reverse complement strand
GGGTTCTGCTGGAAATCCAGGAAGTGCTGGAACGGGAGGAGTACCTTAAAAAAATAGCAGGAGAAATAGACGTTGCTCTAGAGGTATTACGGGGGGATTTGGAGAATATCAAAAAGAGTTCTTTTGCTGAAGAAAGAACAAAAGGGAAAAAAGCGCAAGCACAGGAAGCACGGAAAAAGATTTCACTGAAAGAATTGGTGGAAAGAGAGCTTTTGTCCTGTGTGCTGCACAATCCCCGCTATCTGGATGAGCTTAAAAAGCTGGAAATCAATGTCGAAAAATTCACAGAGGAGCCATACCGGGAAATTGCCGCTACTGTTTTTCAACTGGAGCAGCAGGGTAAAGAAATTAGCGCGGCAGCATTAGCCAGTTACTTTTCTGACCGGGAAATGCATAAATTGATAGTAAGTATGGCTCTTCCGGATAATGATAACGAAGACCCCAGAGTGGAAAAAATATTCAGGGACTGCTCTAAGAAGATCAGAGCCCTGTGCTGGGCTGAGGAAAGAAAGAGGTTGATCAAGTCCTTGCAAAATACAGTCAGCAGAGAAGAACTTAGTGCCAAACTGCAGCGTATCCGTGATTTAAAGAAGTGGGAAGAGGAGCTCTATCGCTCCGGAGAAGGAGAGGATTTTGATGTCTAAAGAAGTAGAGAAAAGAGTATCTCTTCAGGAAATCCAGCATTCCTTATTTGAAAAGGGTAAGAAAAAAGGCAACCTTACCTTTAAGGAAATTATTGATGCGCTGCAGGATTTTAACCTCATTACAGAGGCAATAGATGATTTTTATGAGGAACTTTCGCGCCGGGGCATTGAGGTTGTTGACGAATTGTCGGATGTTCCTGATGTGCCTGATGTAGCAGATGTGCCTGATGTGGACATCATAGAAGGGGACACCTTAAAAAACGAGGAGTTGGAAGCACTCGTTCCTGAAGGTGTAAGTATAAATGACCCGGTCCGCATGTACCTGAAAGAGATAGGAAAAATCCCTCTCCTGAACCCAGAAGAAGAGATTGAACTGGCCCGGAGAATGGAGGACGGCGATGAGGATGCCAAACGGCGCCTGGCAGAAGCCAATCTGCGTCTGGTGGTCAGCATTGCCAAAAAATACGTGGGAAGAGGCATGCTTTTCCTCGACCTGATCCAGGAGGGCAACCTTGGTCTCATCAAGGCCGTGGAAAAATTTGATTACCGCAAAGGCTACAAGTTCAGCACGTACGCTACTTGGTGGATAAGGCAGGCTATTACCAGGGCGATTGCCGATCAGGCCCGTACGATCCGCATTCCCGTGCATATGGTGGAAACGATCAATAAGCTAATCAGGGTTTCCCGGCAGCTTGTCCAGGAACTGGGGAGAGAGCCAACCCCGGAAGAAATC
>DLUO01000074.1:1236-3491 GCA_003444595.1 Bacillota bacterium | reverse complement strand
AAAAAAGGAACACCTGAGAAAATAGCCATTCAGGAATCGATTAATACACGCATTGGCGTGGAAAGATGCCTTCGCTACGCCTTCCAGTACTGCCGTGAACGCAACAAAAAGAAAACACTCCCCCTCTGCGGTAAAACAAATGTGCTTACCTATGCCTTTGACCTCTGGGAGAGAGCTTTCCATGAAATAGGAGAGGAGTTCCCGGATATTAAAAGGGAATATGCTCATGTGGACGCCATCTGCATGTGGATGGTGAAAAATCCTGAGCAGTTCGATGTGATTGTAACGGATAACATGTTTGGCGACATCATCACCGACCTGGGCGCCATAATCCAGGGGGGGATGGGCATTGCCGCCGGCGGCAATATTAACCCTGAAGGAACCTCCATGTTTGAACCAATTGGCGGATCTGCCCCCAAATACGCGGGTCAAAATATTATTAACCCGCTCGCCTCCATCTGCGCCGGAAGCATGATGCTAAAACACCTGGGCGAAGATGAAGCGGCCGCTGCGGTAGAAAAGGCTGTTATGGCTGTATGTGCCCGGAATATCAAGAGCCTTTCGGCAGGACGGATGGGTTACAGTACCAGCGAGGTAGGAGACCTGGTGGTTAATTATCTCTAAGAAAACAGACGCTGCTTCAGGGCTTGGGCAAACACAGCCAGCAAAAAAAGAGGCAATAGCAATATCCTGCCCAACCGCGAAGGCTCCTTCAAAAAGCGGTAGAACCACTCCAGCCCGGCTCTTTGCATCCATACAGGCGCCCGCCGGGCCTTTCCCGCCAGGACGTCAAAGCTCCCTCCCACACCAATAACTACACAGGGGGGGAGCTTTTCTTTATATTTAAAAATCCATTTTTCCTGTTTCGGCACCCCCAGGGCGACCAGTAGCAGGGAAGGCTTCAGCTTGATAATTTGCTCCAGAATTTTCTCCTCTTCGTCTTCCGCAAAATAACCATGGTGCCCCCCCACCACGTTAAGGTTGGGGTAATAGCTGCGGGCATTGGCCATGGCCTGCTGAAGAGACTGGGGATGGGAGCCCAGAAAAAAAACGGGAACGGCAACAGCGGCTGCCTCTTTCAGGCACTCCGTCATAAGGTCAAAACCGGCCACCCGCTGGGGAACCGGGGAACCCAGTATTTTCGAGGCCAGGACAACACCAGCGCCGTCCGCGGTAACCAGATCCGCTGCCGCGACGATCTTCGCTAAAATTTGATCCTTACTGCAGCGGTAAAGCATCTCCGCGTTGGCGGTAACCACGTGAAAGGCCGCGTCTCCCTTCCAGGCGCGGCGGACAATCTCCACCGCCTGCCGCATGGTCAGGCGGCTGACCGGTGCTCCCAAAATTTGTACCTTTGCAACTTCCGAATCTCTCTCGCGTTGCACAGCTGTTGCATCGCTGTTATTCGTCATATTATCTCCGTGCATCAAAGATTTATTAAACCTGCTTATTGAACCTGCTCCATGCCCTTCAGATAACGATCCACTATCTGCCGGATTTCCTGCTCCTCGGGGAGGACGTAGCTTATTCCTTCAATATCACCGGCCCTGCCCGGCAGGGTGAAGGTGTTAATCTCCTCGATCTCCACGTTTTTCAGCCTGTTGGCCAGCTTCAGGGCCTGGCTGAGCTCCATATCGGTCTTGATATTCTGCGCTATCTCCGGTAAAATCTGCGGGAATTTGAGAATATTTTTAAAGGCAATGACTTCCCGCAGCAGCGTCTTTAAAAAGATCTGCTGGCGCCTGACCCGGCCGAAATCTCCTTCCTCATCACTGCGGAAACGGACATACTGCAGGGCTTTTTCTCCGTCCATTGGCTGGAGACCGGGATCCAGCTCAATTGTGACATCAATACCGTAATAGCGCATCTTCTTCTCTACATCCAGCTCTATACCGCCGAGGATGTCCACAATATTAATGAAGCCCTCGAAATCCGTAATGATATAGTGATCAATGCGGATATCCAGGAAATCTTCCACGGTCTGCCGGGTAAGAGGCAACCCGCCGTAAGCATAGGAGTGGTTGATTTTATCCATACCGTATCCCGGTATTTGAACCCTCATGTCCCGCGGTATGGAGATAATATTGATTTCCCCGGATTTTTGGCTCAAGGACAAAAGCATAATCGTATCGGCCCTGGCTGCCGTATCACGGGTATCCAGGCCAACGATCAGCACGTTCATGATCTCGGGGAAGGGATCACTCTCCTCTTCCGTTTCAGCGCCCGGTGCAGCTTCCTCCTGATCAAATGGCGGC
>DLUO01000074.1:0-948 GCA_003444595.1 Bacillota bacterium | reverse complement strand
ATCCTTTCCCCAGCTATCCGCAAGGTTTATAATATGTAAAACATTATAACTTATATTGAAACCTCAGGCAATAAGGTGCAAGGCACTAAAAAAGCCGGCCAATCCCTGCAAAGCGGCGTACTGCTGCTGGCAAAGCGGGTTGTGCAGCGATGCTAATCCGCTTTTTTTTTTACATGGTACCCATTCATTAAGACGAGCCGGGAAAAATAAAAGTTCCTTACCTGGGGAAAAAACATGCCATAAATATTCCGTTGCCCCCGATTTGTACCTAAAAAAATGCAAGAGCAATGTCCTTCCTGCCGGAACATGCCCTTTTATGAAGGAAAATATTTGAAAAGGGCGAAATAAAATATTGCCTCATTTACTTATTTTCATCCGTTTTATGGCGGCAGAAGCCGGCATGGCGGTTTATATGAAAGGAGGACGGCAATGGTTGGAGGTAAACATACGGGAACCGTTTTTTTAACACTCCTGTGTGCCGCTGTTCTGCTCTGTTTCTTTTTAGGCCAGCCGCTATCCCATGCCGAAGGCGAACTGGAAATTATTAATGTGACGGGGAATATAGACACAGATACCACCTGGGAAGGAGGAAAAATATACCGCATCTCGGGTTGGAGAGCTCTGAACGAAGGGGCCAGGCTTACCGTTGAACCCGGCGCTGTAATTAAGCTGGTAAATAACGGGCGTTTGTCTATTTACGGTGAGCTGCTGGCCGTGGGAACGCCGGATAACTTCATTTATTTTACAGTGGGAAATGACACCTCCTCTCCGCAAGTAGGGCAGGCCGTCAGCGGGGAGGCTCTCTGGTCGGGGCTCTCCGTCGCGGGAAACGGAAAAGCGGTCCTGGAGTACGCAGAAATCCGTCACGCGCGGGAATGGGGGATCCAGGTGCAGAGCGGCACTTCATGCCTGGAAGTGGATCACTGCACTTTTTTAAGCAACAAAAGA
>DLUO01000111.1:5084-12605 GCA_003444595.1 Bacillota bacterium | reverse complement strand
ATACAGCTTCCCGTCAGCCGGAGTCAGCCTTTCCGTTTGCGCCATAATGGCCAGATTATTTTCCCGGACTAATTCCATGAATTTCTCCACCGGCAACCGGGCACTAAATCCGGGTATGCTTTCCAGCTTGTCGATCGTGCCTCCTGTAAAGCCAAGCCCCCTTCCCGCGATCTTGGCCATTGGGACTCCGGCTGCTGCCACCAACGGAGCCAGGACGAGGGTTACTTTGTCACCGACCCCTCCGCTGCTGTGTTTATCTGCGACAAGCGCCCCAAGGGAAGTAAAATCGATCATCTCGCCCGATTCTGCCAGCGCAGTGGTAAGAGCGGTAGTTTCTTTGGCATTTAAACCCTGAAAATAAACGGCCATTAAAAAAGCCGACATCTGGTAGTCAGGTATATCGCCCCTGGTAAATTCGCTAATCAGGAATTCTATTTCTTCTGTAGTAAGATTCCCACCGTCTCTTTTTTTTATGATTAAATCGAGTACTCTCATTGAATTATCCCCTTAAATAAATTTTTAGCGAAGCTCTGGCCGTGCAGCCTTCCTTTACAACCCAAAACATCTAACGCCGTGGCAGAAAGGTCCGCAAAGCTCTCCCTTATTCCCAAATCGCAGGGAACGATTTTTTCACTGTAGATAAGCAGCGGCACATATTCCCTGGTATGATCCGTCCCTTTAAAAGTCGGGTCACAGCCATGGTCGGCCGTAATAGCCAGCATATCTCCTTTTCTTAAAAGTTTTAAGGCTTTTCCCAAAAAAAGGTCAAAATCCTCCAGTGCCCTGGCATAACCATCCACATCGTTCCTATGGCCGTAAAGCATGTCAAAATCAATAAAATTAGCCCAGAAAAGACCTTGGAAATTACTCTCCAGGGCGGTGATAACCGCATCCATCGTGCTTCTGTTGTCTGCAGCCGGCAGATGACGGGTGACACCTTTTCCGGCAAAGATATCTTTAACTTTCCCAGCAACCCACACTTCGTAACTGTTTTGTTTAACCAGATCCAGGAGGGTTACACTGGGAGGCGGAAGGGAGAAATCCTTTCTCCCCTCGGTACGATAAAAACTGCCCGGCTTGCCTCTAAAAGGCCTGGCAATAATCCTGGCTACGGCATGTTTGCCTACCAGTATTCTCCGGCGCGCCTCCGCACACCATCTGTACAGCACCTCCAGGGGAACAATCTCTTCGTGCGCGGCTACCTGGAATACGCTGTCCGCAGAAGTATAGACAATCGGAAACCCTGTTTTTAAATGCTCCTCTCCCAATTTTTTTATTATTTCCGTACCTGAAAAAGGAATGTTGCCCAGGGTTTTGCGGCCAATCAACCTCTCAAATTCCGTTATTATTTCCCTGGGAAACCCCCTTGGGTAAAGAGGAAAGGGCTTGGACACCGTCAACCCTGCCAACTCCCAGTGGCCTGTGGTAGTATCTTTCCCCGGTGAGAGTTCGGCCATTTTGCCATAAGCCCCCTGTGGCCTTTTACCACCGTTTACTTTCTCCAGGGCAAGTATCTTCCCAAGGCCCAACTCAAAAAGGTTTGGCAGGTACGGGTTCTTTTTTAAAATAACATGGCCCAGGGTGTTGCTTCCCTGATCCCCGTAAAAGTCAGCATCCGGTAAAGCTCCCACACCTGCGCCATCCAAAACGATGATAAAAAATCTTTTAATTTGAATTGTAGTTTCCCCCCTTACTTAAGCCCGCGGGTGTGTCTGATCATAAATTTCCTTAATTTTACGCCTGGTTATCTGAGTATAAATTTGAGTCGTAGATATATCCGCATGGCCCAGCATCTCCTGGACCGAACGGAGGTCTGCGCCGTTTTCCAACAGATGCGTGGCAAAAGAATGGCGCAGGGTATGGGGGGTAATCTCCGTACTTATACCGGCTTTAAGGGCATATTTTTTCAATATTTTCCAGAAGCCCTGCCTGGTTAACCTTTTCCCGTGCTGGTTTATAAAAAGAGCCTTTTCATCTTTTTGCTTTATTAACTTATTCCTGCCGTACTGAAGGTAATCTTGAAGGCTTTTGATGGCAACGGAGCCCAATGGTATCATTCTTTCCTTGTTCCCTTTTCCGTCGCACCTTAAAAAGCCCATTTTAATATTCACGTTGTTTAAACTCAACGAAACCAGTTCAGAAACCCTTATGCCCGTGGCATATAACAACTCCAGCATCGCTTTATCCCGCAAGCCAATAGCTTCCCCGGTCTTCGGTTGTTCCAGCAGCCGCTCCATATCTTTAAAAGAAAGAACCCTGGGAAGCTTTTTTTCGGTCCGTGGAGATTCCAGCTCTGCCGCAGGATTTTCTTGAATAATCTGTTCTCTCAATAGAAAATTGTAAAAAGAGCGGATAGAAGCCAGATTTCTGGTTAAAGTAGAAGGGGCCAGGCCTTTTTCTTTCTGTTCCAGTAGAAACTGGGAGATATGCGCTCTGGAAACCTCATGGAAATCTTTAATATTATGTTTTTTTAAAAACTGCAAATATTTTTTCAAATCCCTCTGGTATGAATCCAGCGTATTGTCGGCAAGTCCTCTTTCTACTGAAAGGTAATAGATAAAATCCTTTAATATCCTCTCCATCCAGCACTATCCCCTTTAACTAAAATCCAGCAATTCTTATAACTTATTCCACATACTCGTTTAAAATCCTTTTTTAAAAAAAAATATCCCTAATAAATTGACTTGCGGGTTCAGATAACAGAAGCAGCCAAGCGCATAAAGACGGGAGTTATATAAGCTTCCACGAACGCGCCAAATAAGATCAAAATAAAAATTAAAGCCATAAAATAGCAGTAATCGCGGTAATATTTACTCCTATTTATACGTCTCTTGCCCAGCCGATCTTTAAATTTTAATAGCGACAGGGTTAAAGCCGCAGCTGTTGCCAGGATATAAGCCGGAACCAGCAACAAATTGTGAGGTAAAAGAGCTGCCAGGCAAAAGACCAAACCTTTTAAAGAAGAACGGGAAACGATGAAGGCAACGGTGAAACCCAGGGCAAAACCTTTTACGGCTACGGCAGCCAGCACCAGAGGAAAACCCATCCATAAAAAGCCCAGGACCCAGACGATAATGATGAACAAAGTATTCTTCTGCAAAGAGGACTTCAAGAGTGCCAGCGGCATTAATACTTCATTGGCGCCGCTTTTCAGCCCTTCCAGGAAACCGGATACCGCCGTGCCGAGCTCTACCAGTTGTTTTTCATCCAAAAATCTTACTACAATTGCCCCTGAGACAAGCCCGACCAAAAAAAAGATAGTCACAACTGTATATATGCCCGAATTTTCCCTAATATATTCCAGAAAAGCCCTGCGCAGCCTTTTAAACATATTCATAACCTCTTTGTGGGTTGTCCTTTTAATGATAGATATGTTTCCCTGAAGGTGAATATGTTTTTTGCCGCTGTAAAAAAATTAATCCCAGGTAAGGAGTTTTTCCGTAAAACAGGCTGCTGCTGCTACTGTAGCAAAAAAGACGGGATCTTGCTTAACCCCCCTTCCCATTGTGTTAAAGGTATAGTTCACCTCATTGTAAAAAGTGACATTTTTTGGTTTCTTAATCACGATTATTCTATGCTTTTCCAGAAGCCCTGCACTTTTAAACTGCCTGTAAAGCAAAAGCATCTTGTCCCTGCCGAGGAGAGGCAGCGGAATGCAGGCTCTTTGTGAAGTGATTTCACTCAGGGCGGTTATCGTATGATGGCTCAATCCAAAATGTCTGGTTCGCAAATCACCGAAGCTGATCCTGGGGATAACTATGGGAAGGCCCTGCATCTTCCGCACACGATCAATATGCTCACCCTGTTCAATGCCACTGTAACCGTAACGGGTGGATGTGCCGACAACCCCCGGCCCCGGAGCAAGGAGAACAACATCAGCCTTCAACTCCTCCCTGGCGGCCATCAAAGCAGTATATACATTGACCGTCTCCAGATCGCCACCGAAAGCATGGCCGCAGGTTACGGTCCCTTCCAGTAAAGAATCTCGTCTTAAACGGAAAACAATATCGCTCAGGTAAATTGGCAGAGCAGCGCTGTCGGTCATTATGTAGACAATTTTCACACCAGGCTGCAACTTCTTCATGGCCAGGATAAAGGGTGCCACCATACTGTGCAGTTCACCGATAACAACAGGCAGGCCTTTTAATCCTTCGTAACTGTTCCATGCCAGTGCAGATCCCCTGCTGTCTAAAAGCTCCTCGTAGACCTGGACTTTGCACTGCAGGGGTGTATATCTTAATTTCATGATATGGCCCCCGGGCCTCAAGGACAACTCTTTTAATGCATAATTGGCCATTACAAAGTGATAACCGCCGCTTCCCAGGCCAAGGTTGACAGCGGTGGTGTTTAATAACACGCAGTGCCCCGGTAAAGCTGTGCCGGTAAGAAAGGGATAGTTCAGGGCTTTTTCTTTTTTGTCACCTATCTTTACTTCCAGGCACTGGATTCCCTCTCTCGACCATATAATCTTTTCTACCGTTCCAGTTTCAGCACTGATCACTCTTATCTTCCTCTTTTAGAGCCTCAAAATGAAACAGCTTCTTACTTTCCATAAACTTGTTCAGGGAGAATTTTTCACAGTAGCAATGTAAAATTATCATGGCAATATTGAATAAAATAATTTGCCCCATTGTAAGCCTTAAAGCCAGGGGGAAGCCGAGTGCGCCTCCCAGCAAGTAGGCGCCGGTATCCCCCAGCATGATTCGCCTTGCCAACTCCTGCAACAGGTAAATATACAGCGCGCTCCACAAGGGAAATAATATGAACAACAGTTCACGGAAAATGAGCATGGAAACCAGCGAAAAAAATAAAAATATCCCGGCAGCTCTGGCAGGCCTTGTATCCAGGAGGTTGAAAAAGTTGGAAAACAAAGATAGAAAGATTCCCTTTGCAACCCATTCAATCCAGCCTCCCCCGCCCGCCAGTGCCGTGGCCGAAGCCCCCAGCAAAAAACCGCCGGCAGCTTTAACCAGCCCGGTGGTGACTACTCGCTTTTCCCACAACGCTTTGCAATGCCCCCGAAAACCCTTACATTTTTTGTCTCCCCGGAAGTCGTCCAACAGTCCCAGAAAGGTAATCCCTGTTACGTAAAAAAACATAACTCGGAGGGTTAGTGGCTCCACACCAGGATAAAAATAGTAAAGAGGATATACAGATAGTAAAACCAGCCATAAAATTACCCCGCCGGCTGTGGCCACTCTTTTTCCTTGGTAGTTACTTACAGTATAATTCTTTTCTTCCTGCAGCTTAATATAAAAAGGAGTCAGTATATAGGTCAAGGTTACCGGAATCAAAACCAGCATAAAAGACAGTAAAATCTTTTGCACCATTTTCCGCCCTTTTAATATTCTTTTTTCCAAAATAATTTGATAAGGTCATAAAACTGCCCTCCCCTGTGCATAAAAGATGCATAGTCATTACCCCAAACGCGGTGGTTCATCTCCAAGGGGATTTCTATGACCCTAAACCCTTTTTTCAGGCTTTCAATGGTAAGAGCCACTTCCGCAGCAAAACCTTCCGCGCGGAAATTTAACGAGTCCCATAGGACCCTTTTTAAAACGCGCTGTCCGGAAAGGGGGGTGTTCATACTTTGTCCTGTATGATAACGGATCCCCCAGTAAGCAAGAGCTCTTACTAGCCCTAGTCCTCTCTTTCCTTTGGCACCAAAAGAAGCTATCGCCATATCTGCCCGGTCCGCAGCAATACAGGAAATAAGTCTGCGAAATTGCAACGCCGTCTCGCAAAGGTCAGCGTCAACAAAAGCCAGGACATCACCTCGCGCCAGGGCGACTCCTTCACGTAAAGCACGGCTCTTGCCCCTGTTGGAAGAAAAACGGCATACAGTGGCTCCGGCATTCCAGGCTTCCAGGTAAGTCCCGTCCGTAGAGCCGTCGTCAACTACAATAATCTCGTTGATCTCCGAAAGTTCGCGCAGAGCCAGAACAGTTTTACCCACCCATCCTTCTTCGTTATAAGCGGGGATAATGGCTGAGACCCGCATTTACCAACCTCCCACTTTCCGGAGGTGCTCCTGTATCAACTCCAGGAGCTTTACTTTATTGTAAAATTTATCGATCCTGTTGACTGTCGGGAAGGACAGATTGTCGCTTGCGACATTTAGCGCCATTTCTTCATCTAAGTCCTCTGTTACCCTGATAATTAACATACCCTGCTGCTGTATATTTTCCAAAACAACCGCTAAATACTCATCCGGATTACCGGAGCCTGACAGAATATATATTTCAGCCTCCTCTTGGATAAAAAAGGGGACTTCCCGGCTCGCCTCCGTGTAAACAAATATTTGATAAGCAGAGCCGCTATCGAGCAAAAAATTTTCCAGCCCTGTTTCTATTCCCTCCAGAGCGATAACTTTGATAACTACATCTTGCAGTTTATTCTCGATTAGCAATGAATTAAGATATTTTTCTTCCAGCAACTCCCAGTGCAAAAGCTCCTCTTGCAGCCTGGAAAAAGAGGCAAATTGATTATTTATTTCCTCCTTGTAATGCATGATTTCTCCCTTCAATTCCTCAATAAAGGCAAGCTGGTGCAAGACAAGCGCCTTCTCACCCATGGAAGCTCCGATGAGGATCCCTATACCCAGCGCCAAAAAAACAGCAATTAAAGATATAATCTGGTTTTGTTGCTGGTCCATTGTTGTGATACCTGCCCTATTAAATCAACCGTGATCAGCAGCTTCCGCCTCACGTCCCAGGCTGGGATGACGGCCCTGCTAGAGCTCATTAAATCAACTACTGGAGACCGAACCTCCAAGAAAGGAGATAAAAAAAATGGCGTACCAGGGGTGACATCATCGCCAGTACAACTACAGGGAAAAGCGCAGCTGCCAGAAGGGCTGACAAATATTTCCACCTCACACCCCCGCAGTAAAGATGTGCCAGTCCCCTGGCATCTACCAGTTTATCGCCAATTTTTAAGCGTACCAGGAAAGTGGAAGCCATTCCTTTACGCCCTTTTTCCAGGAAATCGATCATATGAGAATGCGAGCCTACAGCAACAATCAACTCTGCTTTTTGATCATAGGCCACTAAAAAGGCCAGGTCTTCGCTTGTTCCCGGAGCCGGTATAATACTTGCCTCCAGGCCCAGCCGTTTAATCCGTTCCATTCCCGGTGCCGTGCCGTCAGGATAGGCGTGAACAATAATTTCTCCCGCTTTTCTTAAAGTACTGTCCTCTACACTGTCCATATCTCCTATGATAAGATGAGGTTTAAAGCCCAGCTCGCAGATAGCATCGCCTCCACCGTCTACACCGATCAACACAGGCTTTACTTCCTTAATGTACGAACGTATGGCCCATAGATCCCGTTTATAATTTTTCCCTCTTACCACAATTAAAACATGCTTGCCTGACAACTTTGTCTTTGTTTCAGGTATTTCAAGGTTACCCAGAATCAAGCTTTTTTCCCTTCGGGCATAATCCAAAGTGTTCTGGACAAATAGATCAAGCTGGCGTTTAAGATTTTTTTCCGCCAGCGCATATTTTTTTGCCAGTAATTTT
>DLUO01000111.1:0-4913 GCA_003444595.1 Bacillota bacterium | reverse complement strand
TCACCGACGTGATCCAGGATAAAGACACCTCTCTGGAGAAGATAACTGGTGCCCAAAGCCGGATATTCCCCGCTAAAGGTATCATCGGCATTGATTACAGCTTTAATACCTTTTTCTACCAGATCCTGCGCTGCAAGTTCATCCAGGTCCCTGTGGGCGATGAGAGCAATATCTCCAGCCTTCAGCCTCTTACAAAGCATTTTTGTTTTACGGTCCATTTTGAGTGTGCCGGTAATAGTACTATCCATTTCTTCTTTAGTATGTTTAATTGACAACAAACTTAAACAAAAAGTGTAAAAAATACATGATCCCACTGCATAAATAAAAAGGGCGTCCCGAAGGGCCACCCCTGCCATAATTCCCTGCTGCATTTATAATTAGTGAAACAAAGCTGTCTAGAGCACTTTATATTCATATTTTTTGTTTTTCAAGCGGATACGGTCCGCCACCAGTGCTATGAATTCAGAATTGGTGGGCTTTCCTTTTTCTGTATTGATTGTATAGCCGAAAAATTTCTTAATTGTTTCAATGTTATTCCGGGCCCAGGCCACTTCGATGGCATGGCGTATCGCCCGCTCCACTCTGCTGGGGGTTGTTTCATATTTGTGTGCAATCCTGGGATAAAGAATCTTGGTAACCGACCCTAGCAGTTCAATTTCTTCGGCCACCATAGAGATAGCATCGCGCAGGTATAGATACCCTTTAATATGGGCAGGGATGCCTATCTCGTGGATAATCTGAGTAATCTCTTCTATAAAATCGTCTTTTTCTTTTTTTGCCGGAATATTTGTTACAGCGTATGATGAAGAAGATTTCTGTCCCTGCGGCTGTGCTTTGCCGAGCTGACGGATTCTTTCAGCCAGGATTTCCAAATTAAATGGTTTAAGTATGTAATACGACGCTCCCAACTCAACCGCCTTTTGCGTAATATTCTCATGGCCAAAGGCTGTAAGCATGATTACTTTTGGTTTTGACGACAGTTCCATTTTATTGAGTTCCTCTAAAACCCCGATTCCGTCGAGATGAGGCATAATAATGTCTAAAAGAACAATATCGGGTTGTTTTTCCTTTATTATTTCAAGGACCTCCTTGCCGTTATAGGCATTGCCGGCCACCTCCATGTCTTCTTCTTTGCTTAGATACTCTGACAACAGATCATTAAATTCTCGATTATCATCAGCTACGAGAATTTTAAGCATGAAAAAGCCCCCTTTTTATAAGATTTGTTTCAATTAGATATAATTATTCGACATTTGGTAAGTAATTCCTTCTTTTCTACAAAATATATTTTTAGATTATCAAAAATTATTTTTATTAAATTGATCTGTAAATTCAAGAAACCGGTATAAATTCCATTTCTTTAACCATCCATTCGGCAAAAATCCCGTACCCTCTTGTGGGGTCATTTACAAACACATGTGTTACCGCACCTACAAGGCGCCCATTCTGAATAATCGGACTGCCGCTCATACCCTGTATGATGCCGCCGGTGATTCCCAGCAGCTTTTCATCGACAATCCTGATAACCATTCCTTTATCAACAGGTTTATTCTGATTGGCGACTTTCTCAATTTCTATTTTAAAACTTTCTATCTTACTCCCTTTAATTACTGTCAGTATTTCGGCGGGTCCCGGTTCGACCTGGAAGGCCAAGCCCAAAGGCACAGGATCCGGGTAAGGTGTTTCATAGTCTTCAATATACTTTATTTTACCATATATACCAAAAGTTGTATTTTTATTGATCGTTCCCAGTATATCCGTACCTTCCCTGAAAATTCCCGCTTTTTCGCCCGGCTGACCGCGTTGGGCCATTTTTATATTGATAATATCCGCTTTTACAATGAGACCATTGCTAATATCTATGGCCGTATTTGTATCAAGATCGGTAATGATATGACCTAGTGCGCCATAGCAATCCTTCTCCTGGTCATAAAAAGTTAGCGTGCCCACTCCTGCGGCAGTATCCCTGATGTAAAGACCGATCCGTTTTTCATTGCTGTTTGGGCATAAATATGGAGTAACCTCTTTTAGTATCTCTTCCCCGCTTCTTTTGATTGTAAAATTTAAAGAACCCTTTTCCGCTTCTGCTTTTATTATCTCAGCCGCCATGTCAATATCCTTTACCCTGCGCCCATTAACGGCAACAATAACGTCTCCAATTAACACCCCGCTATTTTCTGCAGGAGAAAAAACATCGCTATCTTTTTCTATATAATAATACCCTACAACAATTACTCCTTCATCGTATAGTTTAATGCCGATAGAATGACCGCCCGGAACCAGTTTCATTTCCGGTAAAACATTTACAGTTAACTGTCGAATAGGTATAAGGCCTTTAAAGAGGCTGAGTTCCAGGTTTACGCTTCCCGTATTTAAACCCTGTAGCAGGATGTTATTGTGGAACGCCAGGCGGCTGTATTCGTTGCAACTGAGCGGGTTGCCGTTAAGATTTATAATTCCGTCTTTGTCAGCCTTAATATAAAGATCCAGTGGAAATTTTAAATCAAAACTTTGCTGCTGACCTTCAAAAAGTCGAAGATTTTTATCAAGGTTAATATTTAGCTCCAGGGGGAGCAAAAGAAAAAATAATAAAAGAAATACTGTGATCAGGTAAATTAGATTTCTTTTTCTGCAGCCATACATTTAAAATAACCTCCCGAAGCAAATAAATTAAAGCACCTTTAAAATGCCTCCGGGAGATCTATTTTATGCTCTTTTAGTTTACATAAAATATATGTTTTATTTGGTATAAATAACAATAAAAAAACAGAGTTATCCCCTGTTTTTCGAAGTTTAGTTTACAGCATGGACCTCAAATCCTTATTCTTGTTCCTGGCGCCATGCTTCCTGTTCTTTGGCAATTTTGTACATTTTTAAAAGTTCCTCGGCATGCTTTCTGGTAATCTCACTTGTAACCCCGCCATTCAACATCCTGGCAATTTCTCTGACCCTTTTCTCACCTTGCAGGTAACTTACGCAGGTTGTCGTGCGTCCTCCAGTAATTTCTTTAAAAATATAAAACTGGTGGTCCGCTGCGCCGGCAAGCTGAGGACTGTGTGTAACACAGATTACCTGGTGGTTTTTGCTTAGCCTGGACATTTTTTCCGCAACTTTTTGAATTGTTTTACCCCCGATACCACTGTCGATTTCATCAAATATTAAAGTAGGAATATGATCCTGCTCTGCCAGAATACTTTTTAGCGCCAGCATCACCCTCGCCATTTCTCCAGCAGAAATAATA
The DNA here is from genome assembly GCA_003444595.1 of Bacillota bacterium. GTDB lineage: Bacteria > Bacillota > Dethiobacteria > DTU022 > UBA8154 > UBA9862. The sequence continues at coordinate 1,672 of DLUO01000111.1, read as the reverse complement.
CGCGCCAGCGGTTTCAGCGGCTCGCCCGGGTTTGCGGAAAACAAAAATTCAATTTCTTCTTTACCATGGCGGGAGGCAACTTCTCTCTCTGCAAATTTAACACTGAATTGGGCGTTTTCCATACCCAGCTCCCCCAGCACTCCCTCTACCATTTTGGTCAGGATACCGGCCGTTTGTTTTCTTTTTTCGGTCAGGATTGACGCGCATTGCTCAATTTCCTGCCAAAGGTTATTCATCTCTTTTTCCAGCAGCAGTGCTGCTTCTTCGCTGCTTTCTAGCTCAGCTATTTCCTCGCTGCACTTTTCAGCAAAACTGAGAACTTCTTCAACGGTCATACCGTACTTTTTCTTTAAACGACGGTAAACCTCCAGGCGGCTTTCTATTTCCTCCACCTCTTCAGGGAAAAAGGTAAGGTTGTCCAAATAATTATAAAGATCATGGCCAAGCTCAGCCAAAGTTGAGGCGATTTCTTCCAGTATGCTGATAAAAGGCTCCAGCTTGTCGTCAATTTTCAGCAGCGAAGACATTTCTTCCTTAACAGCGGTTATTCGGTCAAAAACAGAGCTTGAGGCTGCTGCTTCACCTCCGTATATTTCAGCATATGCCCTGTTAGCCATGGAAAGGAGCTTCTCCATGTTATTCAACAGAAGCAACCTCTGGCTGAGCGTCTCCTCTTCACCGGGATTCAGTTCAGCCTTGTTGATCTCGTCGCTCTGATAACGAAGCAACTCCAGTTGCCTTGCTCTTTCTTCGCGGGATATTCCCAGCGACTTCAACTTTTGCCTTACTCTTTCCCAATTGGCAAACAACTCCGCAAGGCGCTTTTTTTCTGTTAAAAGTTCGTCTCCGCCATATTCATCCAGCAACAGGAAATGTTTTTCCGGTTTCAGCAATGACTGGTGGCTGTGCTGCCCGTGGAGATCCACAAGCACATTTCCCAACTCTTTCAGTGTTCCTAGAGGCACGATTCTTCCGTTTACACGGCAGGTGTTGCGACCGCTACGAGAGATTTCCCTGGAGATAATCAGCTCTTCTGAGATGGTAAGGCCGTATTCATCCATGATTGTATGCAGCGGGTCGTATTTGTCGTCAACAATAAAAACTGCTTCAATAAGCGCCTGTTCGGAACCGCTTCTGATCTGTTCACTGGAGGCCCTTTCACCCAAAATGAGGTTGATGGCTCCGATCAGGATGGATTTCCCCGCGCCTGTTTCCCCTGTAAACACGTTCATACCGGGAAATAACTCCAGGGACAGGTTATCGATTAAGGCGAAATTTTGCATATGCAGATAGGAAAGCACCAAAACACCCCCAAAGCAATGCTACAGATGAAATAGCTAACTTAGACTCCGCTTCATGCCCGCAGGAGTGGCGCAAGGTTGTAGCGAGCGGAATGTGCAGCTTGAACCGGCAGGTTCAGCGAAGCGAGGGCTTGAGATGGCCCGGCGGACACGTCTGCTATTTTGTTGCTTATTAGTTTTCTCGTTTTGCCCCAGCTACCGTTCCATGGAAGCAGCGCTTTGCTGTAGGCGAGAGCGACTTGTGAAGCGAAGTCAAAAAGTTCACGGCGAGCGAAGGCCGAAGACGACCCTGCCGACATGGATGTCGGCAGCCCTATGACCATGGATGGGAATTGGCCGGGAAGGTCGTCGGCTGTCTCTTATACACATCT
>DLUO01000039.1:4268-9952 GCA_003444595.1 Bacillota bacterium | reverse complement strand
TCATCCCCGGCGGGAGTTCAAATTCACTGTCGCTGATTGGGCCGCCGATTTTGTAGTTTTTGTACGAGGTTGTCATCGGAAGACCGAAGTAAAGTGTTTCGCTTCGCCGTTTTAGGCCGTCTTCGCTGATCCATATCTTTGCGTAGACCTTGCCGTCTACAGTTATGGTGATCACGGAGCAGCTGACGCCGTCAACCGTTTCATTGCCGGTGATTTTTATTTCGACAGGCTCCTCCACGGAACCAAGGGTAAAATCTCCGGTAATGTTAAAAGGGTTGATGTACTTGCTCGGGTCACTCACGGCATATACAGTCTTGACCGCTTCAGTGGAACCCTCAAAATAGCTATAGGCCACTCCTTTTGACATGTCGAAAATATCTATTTTCGTTTTGTTGTCGCTGCTTCCTGTTGCGACTTTTTTGACCATGCTGCCCTTCTTCCAATACTTCGTCTCAATGGTGTTCCCTGCCACCTCTGATAGAGCCTCGAAGTAACCCGTGTCGATACCCGTTGCTTTGCTGATAAGTGTATCGAGATTTGACTCGGGAGAGGCACTGGCGCCGGGGCTGGGGCTAGTTGTTTCATCCGCTTTGGCGCCGGAATTGGAATTATCCGCGCTGGAGGCTTTAATTTCCGGCATTTTCTCATGTGTTCTGAGCGATAAAGCTATGGCCTGTTCCCTAGCCGCCATGCCGTATCCGGCGGCCTCCTGCGCCGGTGTGGTTGCCTTGGGCATAAAATTGCCCTGAGCGTCGCCGGTAATAATGCCCATTTTACTCATATATTTTGTCGCTTCGACCGCCCAGCTTGAAATATGCTTCTGGTCTGGGAAATCCTTAACGCCTGCTACGCTGTAATCTCCCTGGGGATGAATGGCTTTAATTGCCTTGAAGAGCATGGTTGCACATTGCTCCCGGTTGATTAGAACCTTCGGCGAAAAGGTGGTTTGGGAGGTTCCCGCGGTGATACCAAGGTTATAGGCCTTCAGTATTTGCGGATTTGTCGTATCCGTAAAGGGGTTGTGAGAAACCGGCGTGCTTTTTTTGCCCGTAACCTTTTCATAGAGCACTACCGCAAGCTCGGCAAACTCCTCGCGGGTGATCGGCTTGCTCATATCGGCGCCCTTTAATATGGCAGGGATAAGTCCCAGGTCATAAGCTTTTTGAAGCTCCGGCTTCGCCCAGTCGGACGCACCGCTGTAGAAAGCCGGCGTACCTATTTCTACTATATTTGAAAAGGGCGATCTCACGATGGAGCCATCCGGCTTTTGCAATTCAAAATATGCACGGAAATAGTAAGTGTTTTTCTTGATGTCTACCTCTTCCCAGCCGCCTTCATCAATGGGATCCACTTCCAAATTATCCGTAAGCATCCTGTCTACTTTTTCAAAAGGCTCCACTCCGGCAACCTCAGTCGCCCATTTTCCGCTGCCGATTTTCCAGTCCAGCTTGGTCCACACCTGAGTCACCTTGTTTGCATCCTCTACGCTTTGCGGTATTTTAAAGGTGAAACGAAAATAAGGCTGGCCATTCTCGCGGGTTTTCAGTTCTCCCGCCAGGTTGGAAGGAGTCTCCAGCTTGTCAGGAATCGCGCCGCCCTGACTCTTGCCGATTGATGCTATTTCGGAATAGGGTGAAGTAATAACCTTGTACCCCCATTCTCCGGTAGCGGGATCCTCGGCTTCATATTCGTAAACGTAGCGAAAACGGAAGGAATAGGTGTTGTTTTGCAGGTCAAAGGACTCCACCCCAAGATTCCAGGGGAATATCGGAAGGTCTATGGCATTCCTTTCGTCATGGGCAATATTATTATGGAAGCCCACGACATTCATTTTGTCATATAAGTTCTCATAATAGCTAATGACACCCTCCTCGACGATGACTCCATCCCAGTTTTTATTGAATTTCCAGGGACCGTCATTAATCTTGAAGTCAAGTTCATATAATATCCAAACGGGATCTTCCCTATTAATGTATTCCATTATACTGTTGGGTTGAGTCAAGCGAAGTATCAGGTCATTGTTCCCGCCGTAACGAACTGTCAAACTCACAGGCTTTTCCAAAACGGGCAGGTCACCCTCCGCCAGGACCGCTGTGGGCATAACCAGCATCAGACAAAGCAATAGAATAATCGATTTTTTTAACATGACTAAAAATCCTCCTTTATTTTTTTATATTATCTTTTAAATTTGGTCCCGCCAAGGGTTCCAACTGTTTTTTATTATACTATAGTTTTCAACATATTTCCATGTTTAGAAATATATTGGGCCGGAAATGCCTGAACACTTTTACGGTAAACCGATTACTATCACGGTTAGCGGTTCTAAAAAGTAAACCAGCAGAACATAAACCAGGCAAAGGATAACCAGAATGATTACGGGGGATAAGGTCGGGGCAGTTACGAAATTGGCCAGCGTCACAGGTAAAGCTGTTAAATTGATAAAACGATGAAAAATAACAGTGCCTATGAAAATCAATCCCACCATGGACGTGGTATGCAACGTTTGTGATAATGAATTTTTTACTACCGATGCTATGGAACGCCCCCATACCGGAGTCCATGACGCAGCCATTATGAAAGCGGCCAAAACACCTACCGCGGCAGATTCCGTGGTTGTAAAGACCCCTGCATACAGACCGAATAACGGTATAAGCCATATCCCTATCGGCAACAGCATAATAAAGCCACTCAAAAATCGTTTTTCAGACGGCGCCCCCTGGCTAATCCTAAGACATACTTTTTCCAAAGCGTTAATTGCCCTTTTGATAGCAGTAATCCCTCCCATTTATCTCCAAGCTGAGCAGGCCAATAGCGCCCTGGTTGCCCCTGGACGCCCCGTTTATTCAACTGAGTTGTATTGTTACCAGCATAATACCATTTTGGTATTTGTATCCATGTTAATCTTAACCATGCAGAGTTGTCAACTTAAGATTAAAACTTTTTACCAAGTATTGACGTCTTCTTTATGAAGGAGGTATTTAAGAAATTTTCGAGAACAGAGAACGATATAAAAGGAGGATAAAGAATATCATGAACTTCAAGAAGCCTGGGTATGGGTCATTGCTGTTTCGGTCGTACTTCCCGTGGAAAACTTTGCAAGACACTGAAAATGGTTTCTTTTACAACTCCAGAAGAGATTGGAATATGTCACAAAGGAGCTTTTGGCGCAATGGCAGTTTAATCCGGCAGACCGCGCCGGGGTGGAGGCTTTCGTCCATATAGATTATTAACTCTTTGTTATTAATTTTGCTTTTAGTATAGTTGTTGCTTTTAAAAGATAAAAAAGATATAAAGGAGGGACCTTAAAGCTCTGATGCTTAAAGGAGGTATTGATACTCATATCCATTCTGCCCCGAGTATAATTAAGAGACCTTTTGATGACATAGAATTAGCTCAACTTGCAGGCAAGGCAGGTATGAAAGGTATTGTTATTAAAGCACACGAAAGTTGTACCACCGGCAGGGCTTATTTGGCAGAAAAGGTTACTGGAGTAAAAGTCTACGGTGGAATTTGTCTTAACCTCTCAGTAGGAGGGCTTAACGTTGATGCCGTGGAGACTTCACTTAAGATGGGCGGACGTTTTGTTTGGATGCCAACTGTAAGCGCCAGAAACCACCTTACATTTTTTAACGGACCTGAAGGAAAAAAAATAGGGTTTCCCTTGGAGGGAAAAGGAGAAGGGATAACTATAGTAGATAGTGACGGCAAAATAAAGACAGAAGTCAGGCAGATAATTGAACTGGTAGCACAATATGATGCTGTACTGGCAACCGGACATTTGGGCTTGGATGAGATTTTAAAGATAGTGGATGAGGCTCAAGATTATAAAAGCATAAAAATAGTTGCAACTCATCCCGATATAAACTTTATAGCTGTACCGTTGGATGTGCAGAAAAAAATGGCACAAAAAGGGGTATTCCTGGAAAAATGTTATAACTATCATCTGCCACCTTTGTTAGCTAGTTCAATAAAAGAAACGGCTTTTGGAATAAAATACTTGGGGCCAGAACATTGTATACTATCTTCTGACCTGGGACAAATGGGGAATCCCTCCCCGGTGGAAGGGATTGAGATATTTATTCGTGGTTTGCTCGAAAACGGTTTAACGGAAAAGGACATCAGAAGAATGTGGGTAGAAAATCCCAGTTATTTGTGTTGATAATTTTTTTAGTTGTAGAGCTATTTTCCTTATAAAGGAATTATCGCCAACTATTCGCTTAGGACAAAGGATGTGCAAGGTTAAAATATCCTGTTATTGTCCAGGAGAAAATCTATAATAGAGGTCATCTGCCGTCCCTGGTGACAGATGACCTTTTTCATGATCTTTCTATAGAATTAAATATTTATCAGTGCCAACGGTCTTTAATCTTTTAGCTTCATAAATTTTTTATTCTGGTGCGTCCAGCCCCCACATTTTGAAATACTCCTGGTAAAAGGGTGGCTGTGGGAAGTCAGGCCGCACCACATAGGTAAATTTCTTATATCCTCCAACAGTTTCCTCAAGATGCCTGATCCCCAGCATTAAATCATCCAACAGCTTCCGCGGTATGGTTAGGATCATTTCGTCTTCGCCGGTCATGGCCCGTTCATATTCACCCGGGTCGGGGACGACAATTTGACACTCGCTGTTTTTTATCGTTGGTACAATGGCTATGGAGCAGGAACCTATGGGATCAAAAGTGGAGGTTACTTGGTACCCTTTATTATATCTTAAAGCCAGCAGAAGGTATCTCAACTGCCCGGTATTGCAGTAAATCAACACCATATCAGGCTCGAAATTAACGTTTTTCAATGGTCCGCAGACAAGACCTTCGTATTCACCGTAGGGAAAGCGGGGCGCTTCCTGAGCATTCTGGGCAGCCGCGGCTTTATCTCTTATGAAGGTAGGATAGGAAGTTGAACCATCTAAATAGGAATCCGGGGGCTTTACTAGGCCTAAAGAAATAATTGGTTCAAAGCACCAATGATCCTCAATAAACATAGCCAGAGTTGTTCCCTGCCGGCGGGCTAATGCCAGGGCCTGGCAGAGGGCTAGGTGTTCACCGCGGTCCTTTTTTGGTCTGACTGCACCTTGTGGAATTTCCCTTTCGCTTTTCAGCATTTTTAGGGCAATAGGTGAGGTTCTAAGCCAAGCAAACCTTTCCAATTCTTCTCCACAAACTTTGAGTTGGTTAAACGGCCCTATCTGGGGCTTCCCCTTTTGATCTGTGTCATTTTCCGCCATGCTGGCTACGGAGGGCCAGGAAAGTGCGCTTGCAGCGGCTATTCCCGCTCCTGCAATCGCCGCGGTTTTTAGGAAATTTCTCCGGTTTATAGTACCAATAGTTTTGTTACCTCCACCTGCCATCGACATCGAACTTACCCCCTAAATATAAATTGTTTTATAAACTTTATTATTTATAAAACTAATTTAAATTATCACTAAATTATATAGGCTTGTCAATCAGAATAGCCCCTGAACACAGGTCAATATCTGGTCTGTATATAAGTCCTCTTATAATATTTCAGTCTTTCGCCTGAAATTCTTGTTAATTAGGGGAAGTTAGAAAAAAGTTATTAATATGTCAGCTAAGCGACAGAAATTAGCATTAAACTTAGTTAAAATGTTTTAACAAGACTGACTTTTTTCCGTAATTTAAATATCCTCAAAAAAAGGAGATATGGATAATATTGGGAGCTATAAT
>DLUO01000039.1:2416-4087 GCA_003444595.1 Bacillota bacterium | reverse complement strand
TTTTGCGTGCTGGGGGGTTATATCAATAGAAGCCGGGTTGATTTCCCCGCCAATTGGTATGAACCTAAATATAATTAAGGGCGTTGCAAGTGATGTACCCATGTCTACTGTATTTCGCGGAGTAATGCCATTTTTTTGTGCACTATTAGTACTAATGGCATTGGTATTGTTCATCCCTCAAATAGCATTATATTTGCCATCCGTTCTTAGATAATGATTGTTTTGCGAGTGGAGGTGGACCTTAGTTACAGTGAGCAAATAAGTAATCCTTCCCCAGAAGGCGATAGGGATTTATCCAGCCATGTTGACTTTATTCCGCAAATAAATGGGGCTTTGCGCCAGAGTGTACCGCTTGGTTCTCCCGGGAAAGTATAAAAGAAAACGGAGATGATTTTCACCCCAGCTTTCCCGGCAGAACCCGTCAAGCGCTCGGGTTGCTCTCCAGCATTGCCCTATCCTCCTGGCGGGTAAGAGCCATAAAAATAGTATGTCCAAAGCCAGCAGCACATTTTGCCTTTCGTGATTTTTTTTTTATTGGCAGGTATTTTTGAAAAATGCGACGAATTTTATTATATCGATTACAAGAATGAGATAACCATAGATACCCTTTTCGGCGCAGGACATATGTTATACCAGGATGATGAGGGCAGATTGAAAGAGGAGTATATATTTGATTGCGTTCCCGGTTTTGATTATAAAGTATATCCCGCTGGTGGCCAAAGCGTCATCCCCGGAGGGGGCTTTGGAAAAAAAGGAGCTTTTTCGCAGTAAAATGCTTGCCTACAGGGACGCCTTTTTAAAAGAGTACGGCACTGTTTTATGCCCGCAGATACATAAGCTCCTTTTTGGGCGCAGCTTTATTTTGTCGGATGATGGACAAAGGGAAGAATTTTTAAACATCCCGGACCATGCAGAGAAGTGCGCTACGGTGGTAGCCAAGGCGGCACGCTTGGCCGCGGAGATCATCCTGGAAGACGAAATTCTCATATACGAATTGTAGGGAGGATAAAAGATGACTAAAAAAGTAGTAATTGTGGGTGGAGTGGCCGGCGGCGCTACTACCGCCGCCCGGTTGCGCCGCCTTAACGAGGAAATGGAGATTGTACTTCTGGAAAGGGGCGAACATATCTCCTATGCTAACTGCGGGCTACCGTATTATATAGGAGAGGTCATTGAAAAGCGGGAGAACCTTTTTGTAATGACACTCCAAAACTTCCGGAACTGGTACAATATCGACATTCGCGCAAACAGCGAGGTTTTAACTTTAGACCGCAGCGGCCAACGCGTGGAAGTTTTAAACCGTTTAAGCGGAGAAAAATACTGGGAGAGTTACGACTATCTGGTGCTTTCGCCCGGTGCAGAACCGATTAGACCGCCTCTGTCCGGGGTCCAGCACCCTGCCGTCTTTACCCTGCGCAATGTAGCCGATACGGACCGGATTTATAACTTTATCCGCGAAAACAAGCCCTCCTCGGCTGTTGTGGTGGGCGGGGGATTTGTGGGGCTGGAAATGTGCGAAAACCTGCACAGGCGGGGGATGGCTGTGACCATAGTCGAGCTGGCCCCCCAGCTTTTAACCATTTTTGATAAGGATATGGCCGCCCTTGTCCAGCAATACCTGCGCTCCCAGGGAGTGGGCCTCTATTTAAATAGCGGCGTGGCCGCTTTTGA
>DLUO01000039.1:1695-2157 GCA_003444595.1 Bacillota bacterium | reverse complement strand
GCGCATCGTAGCCAACAATATCTCGGGGCGTCTTCGAAAAATATGGCGGCACCCAGGGGACAGCCGTCATGAAAGTATTTGAAATGGCGGTGGCCGCGACAGGAGCTAACGAGAGGAGCCTTGAAGAGGCCAGTCTTGCGTACAGGCAGTGTATTGTGCATCCCGGCTCCTACGCCGGTTACTATCCGGGGAGCAAACCCCTTACCCTTAAACTGCTCTTTAGCCCGCGGGGAGAGATCTACGGGGCGCAGGCGGTTGGCTTTAGCGGCGTTGACAAGCGCATCGACGTAATTGCTACAGCTTTGCGCTCCCGTAAAAGCGTCTATGACCTGCAGGCGCTGGAGCTGGCCTATGCCCCGCCATTTTCCTCCGCTAAAGATCCCGTCAATTTTGCCGGCTTTGTGGCAGGCAATATCCTGCAGGGAGATGTGCAGACCATCAGCGCGCAGGAGCTTCTTTCCT
>DLUO01000039.1:582-1448 GCA_003444595.1 Bacillota bacterium | reverse complement strand
GCAAGAATCTTGATGCAAAGGGGCTTTAAAAATGTCCGGAGCCTGGACGGCGGCTATCGTATCTATGAAGCGTTGGAGAAGGAGCTGTCATAGGAAAGGCTTCCTCTGCGGACAACAGGGGATTTCTCTTTAATAAAACTTTTTAAAGGAGAAAAGAGAACATGGGAAAAACCTCAACAGTCACCCAACAGCCAGCCATTCCTTTGTTAACTTTGAATTTTGCTCTGATCTGCCTGTCAAACTTAACTCTGTACATGGTTTTCTACGGTTTGAATCCCACACTGCCCATTTATATCGAGCAGTTTGGAGGGACAACAGAGATCGCCGGACTCGCCTTGACCTCACTGACTCTGGCAGCGATTATTTCCAGGCCGGTCACCGGATGGTGCGTTGATAAATACGGCCGCAGGCTGTTCTTAGTTATCGGCCTTTTATTGTTCCTCCTGCCTTCCCTGATTTTTATCTGGATGATTCCCGTGTGGTGGTTGATCTTGCTCCGGTTTGTCCAGGGACTGGGCTGGGGCGTGGGCCATACAGCGGTGACTAACGTGGCCTTGGATGTCGTACCCCCTCAGAGAATGGGGGAGGGGATGGGGTATTTCACCCTGTTTACCAGTATTGCCATGGCGCTCTCTCCGCCCATCGCCCTGTGGATGATCTCCCAATATTCTTTTCAATCGCTCTTTACTGTTACTGCTTTGGTAATCATCTGTACCCTGATAGTGACTTTTTTTATACGGTATCCGAGAGTTGAAAAACCCCCTGCAGGGGAGAGGCCGGTCTTTTTAGAAAAATCAGCCCTCCTGCCGTCCCTGGTTATATTACTAATCATGTTTTCTTACACCGCGGTTGTCTCCTTCCTCGCC
>DLUO01000039.1:0-367 GCA_003444595.1 Bacillota bacterium | reverse complement strand
GGTTTTAATATCTGCTTTGGGATAGGAACGGTGGCCCCCATTATCGCTCTGGTCATCCTGGCTTTCCTCTCCTCAACTCTGCACCTGGTGATAGCGGGTCTCCTGTACGGTGTTTGCCTCGGGTTTATCTATTCTACCATCTTAATTATTACCGTCCGCCGCGCTCCCCCGGAAAGAAAGGGCGCAGCTAACGCCACGTATTGGACGGCCGTTGATGTAGGGATGGCAGTTGGCTCTATGTTTTGGGGCTTTATCGCTGCGAGCATGGGCTACCAGCTTATGTTCATACTGACTATCATCCCCCTCGCCGCTGCCATCTTTATTTACTACAATTACAGGCTCAGCAATGTTGCGTAAATGTATAGGA
>DLUO01000076.1:3924-6117 GCA_003444595.1 Bacillota bacterium | reverse complement strand
AGTTACAGCTTGGGAAGCTCTGCTTTTTCTTCCAGAGCGATCATTTCATCCATCTCCATAATTTTACCGACGATCTCCATCTTTTCAGAACCGCTGGAGAGAACCAGCTGTCGCAGGAGATCTTCGCGTAATTCTCTGAGACCGGTAATAATTGGCGCCGGCATTTTTCCTCCTCCTTTCCTCGTTGTTTTTATATTTCTCTATTATTTTTTTCTTAATGGCATAAAAATATACGAAGTTATGGCAACAAAATGAGATATGAGAATAATTTCACAAAATTTTTCGCCCAAATACCAAAAGTTTGCCAGACCGACAGAATAAAAAAGCTTCACCCTCCGTGGGATGAAGCTTCTTAGTTTTACAAAGTCAGAGTATATTCTATCTATTATTTAATTTGTCTTTTAGTCCCTTACCGGCTTTAAAAACTGGAACTATGCTGGCCGGGATAAGTATTTTTTCGCCGGTGCCCGGTCTTCTGCCTTCCCTGCTTTCCCGTTTCCTGGTCATAAATGTGCCGAAGCCTACCAGTTGCACTTTGTCCCCCCCGCCGAGCTTTTCTTCAACGGTTTCTACAAAGCTGTTGATAAACTCCGTTGCCTGTTTCTGGGTTACGCCAATCTTTTGGGATATAGCTTTTGCCAATTCAACTTTTCCTGCTGTTGCCATAAACAACTTCTCCTTTCATTCTGATTTACTTATCCGTGCTGTTGATATGCACGGTGAAAAACTCTATCTGCCTACCCTTCTTTTAATTGTGAGAGATTTATACTGCGGAGTGAAAGAGAAATGCAGATAGATTTTTTCTGCCAGGTTGCAACGTACAGCACCTTATAGTAATTTTTCCGCAAAACATCGATAATTATTTCACAAAAATTCTTTCTGTATCTTCTTTATTCGACAGAAGGGAAAGATTTCCTCCTGTTAGCAGAGACTTTTCTGAAATTTTTAATTTACTTTACTACTTGTTAAAAATAACGGTTAATAACCCTTAATATGATAGCCGGCGTCAACAAAAATGGTTTCTCCCGTGATACCCCCGGAAAGGTCGCTGCAAAGGAACAAAGCGGCATTTGCCACGTCTCTGCCTTCTATATTGCGCCCTAGCGGTGTGTTTTCCCCGACATAATTAAGAAAACCGGTAAAACCTTTGATGCCGCGGGCTGAAAGAGTATTTACCGGTCCTGCTGAGAGGGCATTGATGCGTATGCCTTTTTTCCCCAGGTCGCCCGCCAGGTAGCGCACGCAGGATTCCAGGGCGGCCTTGGCCACCCCCATGACGTTGTAATGTGGAATGATGCGCTCGCTCCCGAGATAGGTAAGGGTAACAATGCTTCCGCCGGCGGGCATGAGAGGAACGGCTGGGCGGGTAATCGCCAGCAGTGAATAGGTACTGATTTCCAGGGCTGTTCTAAATCCCTCGCGCGAGGTGTCGATAAAGTCTCCGTCGAGCTCTTCCCTTCCGGCATAGGCAATACTGTGTACAATAAAGTCAAGTTTGCCGAACTCCCGCTCGATCTGCCTGTAAACATTTTCAATCTGTTCGTCATCCTGGACATCGCAGGGCAGCAGTAGAGGAGGTGATTCAAGGTTGTCGGAGATAAGTTTTTTCAGCTTGGCCGCAAAACGTTCATGCTGGTATGTAATGATCAGGTTTGCTCCTGCAGCAGAAAGGGCTTTGGTTATATGCCAGGCAAGGCTGTGCTGGTTGGCCACGCCGTAAACAATCCCTGTTTTTCCGTGAAGCAAAAGCATCACCCCTCCTGCTAGTTATTTTATCCATTCCGGGAAAAAATCCAGCATATCTTGAGAAAACCTGTTTATATCGTCTTTTCTTGTGTTTAGTATAGCATGGAACTTTTTTTTTGCAAGTAGAAAATAGTATATCTTCTTATTTTTTCTTGTCCGGCGGCAACAAAATTTATTGTTGGTTAGAGGGACAATCGATTTTATCGAGAATAAATATAATGTTATGTAAGGAGGGATAATTTTGCCTTTTAACACCTGCCGGAGTATTTTGGAAAATATAGAACGCGTTATTGTCGGAAAAGCTCGCCCGGCGGAGCTGTTGCTGGCTGCTCTGCTGGCTGAAGGCCATGTCCTGTTAAATGACGTGCCCGGCGTAGGTAAGACCTTGCTGGCAAAATCACTGGCCAGGAGCATAGGGGGTTCTTTTAAACGTGTCCAGTTTACGCC
>DLUO01000076.1:1202-3668 GCA_003444595.1 Bacillota bacterium | reverse complement strand
GTTCAGGTTTCAGGCGGGACCGGTAATGTCCAATGTCCTTCTGGCGGACGAGATTAACCGGACCATTCCCCGTACCCAGGCCAGCCTGCTGGAAAGTATGGAAGAAGGCCAGGTCACGGTGGACGGCGTTACTTTTTCGCTGCCGCGTCCTTTTTTTGTCATCGCTACGCAGAACCCTATTGAACTGGAGGGGACTTTTCCCTTGCCGGAGGCCCAGCTGGACAGGTTCCTTCTTTGTGTCGACCTTGGTTATCCCTCCCGTGAAGAAGAGCATGCCATTTTAAGGCGTTTCCAGCAGGATGATCCGCTGGCAGAGTTGCAGGCGGTCACTACCCCCCAGCAGATCCTGGAGTTGCAGCAGGCCAGAAGAAAAATCTTGGTTTCTGCGCCGGTAAGGGAATATATTGTCAGCCTGGTGGAAGCGACGCGCCGCTCCGGGGCGCTGCGTTTCGGAGTAAGCCCGCGGGGCTCTTTGCACCTGATGCGCGCCGCCCAGGCTCTGGCCATGCTCAGGGAGCGGGAATACGTTCTTCCTGATGATGTGAAAGACCTTGTTACACCTGTTCTCTCCCATCGCCTGGTTCTCCAGGTGGAAGAGAGGCTGAAGGGGGTAACCCCGCAAAAAATATTGGAGGAGATGGTCACCGGTATTCCGGTGCCTGCTTCTGGCGAATAATGATCAATAATGGGGCAAATAAAGAAAGTAACCCTTCGGCGCAGGGAAACGCCGCTCCGGGCCGGGAAAGCTCCCCGCCTGGAGGGGAAAACGGCATCCCGAGCCTTTTTGTAGACGGTTTTGTCCAGTTTTTAACCGTCATACTTCTCTTTGTCGCCTTGCTTTACAGGCAGACAGGTTTAGTGATCCTGGCGGTGCTCATTCTGCTGATGGCCATCGGGGCTAGGCTGTGGAGCCGCTTAAGCCTTGCCGGACTGGCATGTACGCTCCAATGTGACAGGGGAAAGGTTTTTCCCGGAGAGCGTATTGTGCTAGAAACCAGGGTGGAAAATTCGGGTTTCCTTCCGGTATGGATGAGGGTAAAAATACCGGTGGCTAAAATGCTGCTGCCGTCCTCCGGCAGCAGCGGGGAGTTGACCGGCGAAAGCGGCCTGCTCTGGAAGCAGAGAGTGACCTGGGAGTGGAAGCTATGGCCTCAGAGGCGGGGTTGTTACCAGATGGGGCCGGTTGAGCTGTCGGCAGGTGACCTCCTGGGTTTTTTCCAGCGTAAGAAGGTTGTCTCCCCCCCGGGGGAGATTATTGTTTTTCCGCGGCTTATTCCTCTCAAGGACTTTTCTTTTCCCCGGGAGGAGTTTTTCGGTACGCAGGGAGCGAGGAGCCCAATACAGGACCCCGTTTGCCCCGTTGCGACACGTGACTACCTTCACGGCCGCCCGTCACGGTTTATTCACTGGAAAGCAAGTGCCCGCCACGATCGGCTGCAGGAGAAGATTTTTGAACCCACAACGCATTATAAAAGCCTGCTGGTAGTAGATGTAAAGCAGTTCGCGGAAAACGGGGCCGAAGAGAGCTTTGAACGCACCCTGGAGGCTGTGGCTTCACTGGCCGTAAAGGCGGATCGTGCCGGAAGTCCTGTGGGGATAGTATCCAACGGCGCCCTGGCCGGGGGGAAACCGGCTGTTTTGCCGGTTGCCAGGGGCCCGGAGCAGTTGTCGGGCATCCTGGAGTTGCTGGGCAGGCTGCGCATGGAGCACGTTGGAGCCGTAGATGACCTTCTAAAGCCGGGGCTGCATCTCTCCTGGGGGACTGTTTGCACCTGCTTTTTCCTGCAGGTCGATGCTTCTCTTTTGCTGACAAAGGAAATTTTCCGCCAGTACAGAATCTCCTCCGTCTTTATAACAGAGCGGCCTTGTGGCGGTTCGGAAGTGGCAGGAAGCAGGATCTACAGCCTGGATGAGCTGTGCTGGGAAGAAGGTGCTCTAGGTGAATAAGGGGAAAGAGCGAAATAGGGAGCAATATGCCGGAGCCCAACTCTCCGCACGGCTGGAGCAGATAAGGCTGAAGCAGAAAGAGTTGGGGCGGGGCCACAAATCTGGGTCTGTCTCCTTCATGCTTTTGCTCCTTGCGGGAGCGATGGAGCTGTGCTGGCTCTCCGCCCTGGCCGCTTTTTTCACAGCCGCGGCAAACCGTAATCCTTTTCCTTTCCCGCAGGTTATCGGCGGATTCTGTCTGGCGGCAGCTTTAACTCTCCTGACCCGCGGGCGCGGCTGGCGCATTATACAAACCCTGCTGCTGCACCTGGCGGGGCTGGCGGCAGCCGTTCTGCGCACTCTTTATGTTTTTTACGGCTACGCAGGGACAGCTTCCTTTTTTGATCGCAGGTGGCTCCGGGAGCTATTCGGCGGCTCCCAGGAGCCGCTGGAAGTCTTTATTTTAATTCTGGTCATAATATTTTCCGCCGTTTTCTATCTCGCCGGGCTGGCTTTAGCGCGGCGCCCGAAAGATTATTC
>DLUO01000076.1:0-972 GCA_003444595.1 Bacillota bacterium | reverse complement strand
TTTACCGTTAGCCTTTTTCTTTTTCCCTTTTTCTTTTTCAGCATGCTGGCGGTGGCCCTGGCCAGGAACCGCGGGGAAGGCAAAAAGGAGTATTTGCCCGGTCAGCGGTGGATTGGGCTGATACTGAGTTTTTCCGGTGCCGTGCTCTTATTTTCCGCAACTGCTGTCCTGCTGTTACTGCCGTATTTAACCATAGCCGCAGAAAGTGGCCTTTCACTGTTAAGATGGTTCTTTATACCCCTTTTTCACTCTTTTTTACTGCCGCTGTTAAAGTTTCTTTTTAAGCCGCGCGGCGGAGTGAGCGTTTCAGAAACAGGTGATTTATCCGGCGACAGCGGTGTGGTAATGCCGGATGCCTCACCGGACAGCTTTTGGGGACAGCTTTTGGCTAAATTTTTGGGCCTGGGTGTTTTGGGCCTGGTGGGACTGGCGGCGCTTTTAGCTGCCTGCTGGGGAATATACCGGCTGTTCCGCTGGCTTCTCAGCAGGAGCCCGGAGAGCGGGGAACAGCACGATTTTTTTGGAGGGATTTCTTTATGGCTTGCCCTGTTGCAGCACTGGTGGAGAGGACTGCTTTCTTTTGTGAGGCGGGTTTTTATTCGGTCAGTGCCGGTGTGGAGCGAAACGACAAGAATTTACAGGAGCCTTTTAAACTGGGGCAGCTCCTGCGGGCTTCCCCGCTTGCTTTATGAAACGCCCCGGGAATACGGGCTGCGGTTGAGCCGTTATTTTCCGGCAGTCAAGACGGAGATCGAACTGATTGTCAGCACCTATAGCCGGGAAATTTATGGCGAGCTTCCTGTGGATGAGGCTAAGCTGGCCTTGCTGCACCGGGCCCGGCGCAAACTCTCCAACCCCCTGCTCCGCTTTAGGTTTTTACGATCGAAAAATGAGGGTTTTCATGAATAATTTTTTCGTGTAATACGTCGCTCAAACGACTATAATAAATCTATAATTTTCCAAAAGGAAGGT
>DLUO01000061.1 GCA_003444595.1 Bacillota bacterium | reverse complement strand
TTCATAAAAATCCGTAGAAGCTGCACCCATAACTAAACTCCTTTCTCCTGACGTTTCTCCGTTGCTTCTGCTTCTTTCTGTTCCCGGGCGATTTCCGTTTCCAAAGAAAGCATCAGACCGTCAACGCGGGTAGGTGTCACTTTCCCTTCAATCACTTCATCAACGACAACTACCGGGGCAATGGAGCAGCATCCCACGCAGGCGACTCTTTCCAGGCTAAAATTTCGATCAGGAGTAGTTTCGCCTTCTTTAATGTTTAGCCGCCTTTCAAAGGATTCAAGGGCTATCTGCCCGCCAACCATATAGCACGCCGTTCCCATACACACTTTGATTTGATGCTTCCCCGGCGGGTTGAGGCGGAACTGGTTATAGAAAGTAGCCAGGCTAAAAACGTCAACAGCCGGAACATTTATTTCTTTAGAAATCATTTCCATCGCCAGGCCGGGCAAATAGCCAAGTCTTTCCTGAGCTTCTTGAAGAATAGGAATCAGATTCTCGCGATCATTTCTGTAATTTTTCAATATTTCATCTACATGTTTAATGATGGCTTCCCTTTCACCTTCCAGAAGTGACAATGAAAACATCCCCTTTAAAAATGAGTTATTATGATTTCGTTGCGGAACACGGAACAGTTGCTTTTGAAATTTTTGAGCTTTTTCTTTCTACACATTATAACATAACTTTTGTTTCCGAGGCTTTTGAACAATATTTTTAAATTTTCTGCCTAGAAGGCAACAAAAAAACCGGCTAAATTGATAACCGGCCACTAGTGAACCCTGTAGTGATAACAGTTGTGGTGCGGGCGAAGGGATTTGAACCCCCACGGGTTGCCCCACAGGATCCTAAGTCCTGCGCGTCTGCCAATTCCGCCACGCCCGCACATTTTCGTTAATAAATGATCGGCTTATTGTATTATACTAGAATTTATTATCTATTTCAATGGATGTACGTGCCGGATGTGCTTAATCTGTGATAATGTTGCCTTGTGGAGATATGGCTTCTAAGACATGCGAACCGGGATGAAGCCATCCTTGCTTGCTGGTAGAATTACACTTGAATTGGTGATAATATATGGGTGTAAATAAGCAAATTCCTACCTAATAGGATAAGGGTATATTGATATCCCTGGAATGCAGGGAACTGATTATCAAAGATATAATCACAGTAATATAACAAGAGCTGCGGAACAGATCGGAGAGGGAATATGGCCAAACTGAATGAAACATGGAAAAAGAACGTATTCATCTTTCTGTCCGGTCAGACCGTATCTCTTTTTGGTTCCCTGTTGGTTCAATATGCCATTTCCTGGTATATTGTTTTAAGGACCCAATCAGGGGTAATGATGACTATATCCGTTATCTGCGGTTTTTTGCCTACCTTGCTGCTCTCTCCTTTTGCAGGAGTATGGGCGGATCGTTACAATCGCAAAATGCTGATTGTTTTATCCGATGCAGGGATCGCGGTGTCAACTCTTGTTCTGGCCATATTCTTTTTATTAGGATACGATGCCATCTGGCTGCTCTTTGTGATTTCAGCTATCCGGGCTCTGGGGACAGCGATCCAAATCCCTACGGTAAGTGCTTTCCTTCCCCAGATAGTGCCCGAGGACAAGCTGATCCGGGTAAACGGTGCTTTTCAGAGCGTTGAATCAATAATCATGCTGGTGTGTCCCATGCTGGCCGGTGCCCTGCTGACGGTAGCCAGCATTGAAGCCATATTCTTTATTGATGTGTTTACAGCTCTCCTGGCTATTTTGATATTGCTTCTGTTTTTGCATGTACCGGTCCATGCAAAAGCATTAGAAAAAAAACCGTTCACCTATTTAAGCGATATGCGTGAAGGCTTAGCCTATATTAAAAACCGCGGGTTCGTTAAAAAACTGTTTTTGTTCTGTGCCGTTTATTTATTCCTGATTACACCGGCTGCGTTCTTAACGCCTTTGCAGACCACACGAAGCTTTGGCAGCGAAGTCTGGAGGCTGACCGCCATCGAAATCGCTTTTTCAGTAGGAATGACGGTAGGGGGAATTACCATCGCCTCCTGGGGAGGCTTTAAGAACAAGATGCATACTATGGTGCTGTCATGCCTTGTTAACGGTGTGTGTGTCTTTGCTTTGGGGGTTACTCCTGTCTTTTGGCTCTATCTTGTTTTCACGGGATTGATCGGAGTGGTAATTCCTTTTTTCAATACACCTTTTACAGTTTTGCTGCAGCAGAAAATCGAGGGCGATTATCTCGGCAGGATATTCGGGGTTTTCACCATGATCTCAAGCGCTGCCATGCCCCTGGGGATGCTGGTGTTTGGGCCTGTTGCCGACATCGTCCAAATCGAATGGCTGCTTATTGGTAGCGGTATCCTGTTGTTTGCCGAGAGCTTTTTCCTGCTGGGAAGCAGGGAACTAATCGAGGCGGGAAAGCCGGTCCTGGAAATTGACTAAGCGGTAAATTTCCAAGGATTGTTTTCATCGTGGAATAATAAAGAGAGAGTTTTAAATATTCAGTGCAGGGTCATAAAGGTTCTGCCCGGAAAGGTGAACGGTAATGCTTTTTGCCATAAGTGATTTACATCTATCCCTCAGTGGTGATAAACCCATGGACATTTTCGGGGAGAAGTGGGGGGGGCATCATTTAAAGGTTAAGGAAAACTGGGAAAGATTAGTAGATGACAGCGACACAGTGATCCTGGGGGGGGATCTCTCCTGGGCTATGAGGCTGGAGGAGGCGGAGCAAGACTTCCACTTTATACACAATCTTCCGGGGAAAAAAGTTTTGTTTAAGGGCAATCATGATTACTGGTGGCAGAGCTACGCCAAGGTCAAGAAAGCCCTGCCGGATAGTATTTATGCCATCCAGAACAACTATTACCCCTATGAAGACGGGATCGCCCTTTGCGGCACACGCGGCTGGACAGCACCGGGAGCGGAAAATTATAGTGAACAGGATGAGAAAATTTACAGGAGAGAGCTGGCCAGGCTTAAGCTATCTTTGACGGAGGCGCAAAAGGGCGGTTGCCGGGAGTTTGTAGTTACCTTGCATTATCCGCCTTTTGCCTCTCAGGGAAGGAAGACGGGATTTACTGAGATTATGAAGGAGTTCGGCGTTAAGATATGCCTTTACGGCCACCTGCACGGGGCTGAAGGGCAGCGCGTTTTTCAGGGGGAGAAAGATGGTATCAGGTATCACTTTATATCCTGCGACTTTCTTAATTTTACGCCGCTTGTGATCGATTTAAGCATTTTAGGCAAGTAAAACAACTGCGCTGCAGGCAGAGAGTTAGAGCGGAGGGGAGCGGCAACAGTAAAGCAAAGGGATTTTTGGGGGTATTTGCATTGCTAGGGGCGAAATGTGGAAGAATAAGGGGACACAACGATATCTTTGGCGATATTGCCCGGGAAATAAAATTTAACGACATCCGATATCCCGATTTCCTTCCTGTTTGTTAATTTTATTTTACAGGTGTGATATAATATTATATCAGAAGTAATTTAAGCGCATCTAATGGAAGGGGATTCTTAGCAATGCACGAAAAGGTGAAACTTCTCACCGTTTATTTTTTTATACTTGCCTTACTGTTGGGCAATGTATTCTCCGGTTGTAGTGAAATTACGGAGCAATCGACAGCTGCCAAAGTCTATGGCAAGAAAATCGAGGAAAAGGATATCGAAGATTTCCTGAAGCTTATCTATTTGTATATGCCGGCCTCACAGGAAACATATTCCCAGGAGGAATATGCCAGTTTCCTGAGGGATGAGGTGTTATGGTTTTTGGTGGAGAATGAGGTTATCGAGCACGAGGCCAACAAGCTGGGCCTTACAGTCGACGAGAGCAGAGTAGAGCAGGCTTTCCGGCAGAGCGCAGAGGAACTTATTAACGATATTTATGGTTCTGAAGAAAACTACCGGGCGCGCTTGAAGGAACTGGCCATTGATGAGGAAGCCATTCAAGATTTTCACCGCAAGTCGCTTTTGACAGAGCTGCTTTACGAGCATGTCGTAAGTACTATCACCGAGGAAGACGCCAGGGCTTATGTGGAAGAAAATCCCCAGTATTTGGAGAAGCCGGCACAGGTATATGCCTTTCATATTTTGCTGGATAACCGGGAGAAGGCGCTCGAGGTGCTTAATCTTTTACAGGAAGGAGCCGACTTTCTGGAGGTGGGGCTGGAACATTCACTGGACGAGTATGTTGAGCTGGGGATGATCAGCTCTCAGGATATGTTTGATCCTGCTTTTTTAGAGGCGGCTTTTGCCTTGGAACCCGGAGAGATCAGCCAACCGGTAGAAACACCCTATGGCTTTCATCTCATTAAAATAACGGAAAAAGAGGAGCAAGGAGTTTATGATTTTGATGAAATAAAAGAAGCTGTAATAAATAAATTAAAAGGTGAAAGCTTTGACAGCTATTTCCAAAAACTGATGGAAGCAGCCGATATTGAAACCTTTGAAAAAAAATAAATGAATAAAACCCCTAGGGTAGATAAATAATAAAAGAGAACCTTTTAATGTGAATACAGTAAAAGGAGGGAAAAAGGTGAAAGCAACAGGCATTGTACGTCGAATTGATGATCTTGGCAGAGTAGTTATTCCCAAGGAAATAAGGAGAACCTTAAAAATCCGGGAGGGAGATCCTCTGGAGATCTTCGTAGATCGCGACGGAGAGGTTATTTTAAAAAAATACTCTCCTATCGGCGAACTGGGCGATTTTGCGCAGGAGTATGCCGATTCTTTACATGAGGTTATGGGGCATATCGCCTGTATCGCGGACCGGGATGCGATTATAGCTGTATCGGGTGCTCCTAAAAAGGAGTTTCTTAACCGTCCGTTAAGTGCAGCAATTGAACGGGTTATGGAAATTCGGAGAAGCGTTCTCATTAATGATACTGCCCAGCACGAATTTTACCGTGACAGTGACGAAGAAAATCTTTCCAAGTTTTATGCCGAAGTTATTGCACCGATTATTTCTGAAGGCGATCCCATCGGTGCAGTTCTCATGGGGACCAGGACCAGGGATGTAAAAATGACTGACCTGGAGTTAAAACTGGTGGAGACAGCAGCCGGCTTTTTAGCCAAGCAAATGGAGCAGTAAACATTACAAAAAGCATCACACTATTATAGTACCGGAATAAAATATCTCGTATATTAGACAGCTAAAAAGTGGTAACAATGTTCTTTGTTACTGCTTTTTTTATAAAGGTAATATGTTATAATTGGAGGAGATTTTGGAGGGAGCCGGAGACATATTGATTCGAGGTCAGTCTTTCATTAAAGGAGCTTTAATTCTTACACTGGCCGGGCTTTTTGTTCGTGTTATTGGAGCCGGGTTGCGCATCTTTTTGGCTGCTGTTATGGGAGATGAGGGCATAGGCCTGTACCAGATGGCCTATCCTATCTATACAACCTTGCTCGCTATTTCCACTGCCGGTATTCCAACGGCTATCTCCAAGCTCGTTGCCGAAAACCTTGCCCACAGGGACTTCCGGGGGGCACACCGTGTTTTTGTCATATCGCTGCTGATTATGACCTTCCTGGGAGTCTTTTTTTCTTTGTTCCTATATTTCGGTGCGGAATTCTTCGGGGAAAATATTGTCAAGGATCCCCGCGCTTATTACCCCCTGGTGAGTATTTCGCCGGCAATTTTGATAGTAACTATCCTTTCGGCCTTCCGGGGATACTTTCAAGGCTTTCAGCAGATGACTCCTACCGCCATTTCACAGATTATCGAGCAGTTTGGAAGAGTTATCGTCGTTATTGCTTTAGTTTTTTTGCTCCTGCCCAGAGGGTTGGAGTTTGCAGCCGCCGGTGCAGCCTTCGGGGCGGTGGCGGGCTCATTTTTAGCGATGCTTTTTCTTTTGTTCGTATTTTTTAGAAACCACGGGGAATACAGGAGAAAGATCAAAGAGCAAGCAGTCAAGCGGGATTTCAGCACCCGCCAGATACTGTACCGGACAATGGCCCTGGCCATCCCCATTACCCTGGGCAGCCTGGTTATCCCCCTGTCTCTTATACACATCT
>DLUO01000174.1:674-6375 GCA_003444595.1 Bacillota bacterium | reverse complement strand
GGTCATGGCAGCCAGAAACAGGTTCCCAAAGCTATGGCCTTCCAGGCCTTCGCTGCCTTTAAAACGGTGCTGAAAGAGCTGTTCCAGGAGCGGTCCCGTATCCGACAGGGCCAGAAGGCAGTTGCGTATATCCCCCGGGGGCAACATGCCCATTTCATCCCTGAGGCGCCCGGAGCTGCCGCCATCATCGGTCACGGTTACTACAGCTGTTATATTGGTTGTATATTCCTTCAGGCCTCTGAGCAGAACAGAGAGCCCGGTACCTCCGCCGATGGCTACTATTTTAGGCCCCTTTTCCAGATAACGCCGGGAATACAGCTTTTCTACCAGGCGCCTGCCGTGGTTCGGCAACAGGATCCCGGCGATAGCGTTGCCCATTTGCTGCAAACCCCAGAAAAGCAGCAAGATTCCCGACAGCAGCAGCAGAAAGCTCCAGCCGGGATGGGGAGAAAAAGCGGATAAAAAGCTTGTGACCAGTTTAATCTTTTCCGTTAAAATAATTCCTTCTGTCCACAGGAAAAAAAGACCGCTCATAAAGAGGAGCAAACCCAGCAAAACAATCAGGAACCAGCGCTTTACGCCCAGGCCCGGGTAAAGCCATTTCGCCGCTCCACGGATCCTTTCCCGCCAGGAGATCTGCATAATCCATCACCCATCCTGCACTCAAACCTTATTGATATCCCGGTGCTCTGTTCGCACGCTGTAGCTTTCCCCGGCAAGCAGGTCGGCCAGCTCATTGGAGAGGGAAACAGAACGGTGCCTGCCGCCGGTACAGCCGATGGCAATTACGAGCTGCGGCTTGCCTTCCCTGATATAGCATGGTATTAGAAACTGAATCATGTCTTTTAGCTTTTGAAAAAAACGATGAGTAATAGCCCATTTCCAGATATAATCACGGACATGGGGATGATTCCCGTCCAGGTGGCGCAGTGACTCTACATAATGGGGATTCGGCAAAAAACGAACGTCCAAAACCAGGTCGGCATCCAGGGGAAGGCCGTATTTATAACCGAAAGAAATAATTGTAATAAGAATATTCTTCTCCCAGTGTTCCGGCGCATAAAGACGGTTGATTTTTTCTTTTAAATCAGCCAGAGTCAAATCGGAGGTATCTACGATCACATCTGCCTTTCCTCTGATATCTTCCAGCCGCGACCTTTCTTCCCTGATGGCCTCCGTAATCGACCCTCTTTCCGCCAGTGGGTGGCGACGCCTTGTTTCTTTAAAACGCCGGATAAGAATCTCTTCAGAAGCTTCCAGGAAAAGGATTTCGTAGTCAAAACCCATTTCTTCCAACCTGTCCAGGGCTTCAAACAAACCGCCGAAAAGCTCCCCTCCTCTGATGTCACATACAAGGGCAACACGATTTATTTTCCCGCCGGACTGGATACAAAGCTCGGCAAACTTGGGAATCAACGCTGGAGGCAAATTGTCCATACAAAAAAACCCCAGATCTTCAAAGCTGTGCAGCGCGCCGCTTTTACCCGCCCCGGAAAAGCCGGTTATTAGAACAAACCTTCCTTTAAACAATTAAGCACCTCTTTCCAGAGATATTCAAAGCGCTTTGAACTTATGCTTGGCAATTTAAATAGCGTGTTAAAATTAAGTCGCCAATAAATTCAATAGATCTTTCGGTTTCCGGGCCTTTACTTGAAATGATCGTACCCACCGGGTAGCAAAGGCTCTATTTCTCCGTTGGGCTGCACTATTTCCACGACACCCGAGTCGGGAATAATCCTGCCGATAAAGCTAAGAGTCGTTCCTGTTGCTTTTACCAGGGTGCGGTTCAGCTTCCTGGCTTGCAGAGGCGATCCTTTTCCTCCGGGGATAGTCAATAGCAGTTCATAATCTTCTCCGCCATAAAGAGCCCAGTCCTGTGGCTCTGCCCCCAACCGGCGGGCCAAAGACGCCGCCTCCTGGCTAATGGGGAGGCGTTCGGCCCAAATACGTGCGCCGCAGCCGCTGGCCTGGGCAATTTCGTGCAACTCTGAAGCCAGGCCGTCGCTGATATCGTTCATGGCGCCAACCAGACCGCTCCGTATCAGCAGCGAAGCTTCCCTAATACGAGGCATCGGTTTAAGGTGAGCCAGCCGCAGTTCTTCAGTTCCACCAATTTCGGCCTTGCTTCCTGCACGCAGTAAAGCCAGTCCCGCTGCTGCCGACCCCAGTTTTCCCGTTACGAGAATTAAATCCCCTTCGCTTGCTCCGGAACGGTAGGACACCTCCGACCTGTATGCCTCTCCCAGGATACAGATATCGATCACCAGGCGTTCCGGTGAGGAGCAGGTATCACCGCCAACAATAATTACGCCAAAATGTGACGCCAGTTCGGCAATGCCGGCATAGATTTCCTCGACAAAAGTTACCTTGAGCTCCGGTTTCAGCCCCAGGGAAACCATCGCCCAGCGAGGTCTTCCCCCCATGGCGGCAATATCGCTGAGATTGACGGCCAAGGCTTTCCATCCCAGCTCCCGCGGGGAAAAGTAAGCGAGATCGAAATGTCTCCCCTCGATCATCATGTCACAGGAGGCCAGAAGCCTTGTTCCCGGAGTATTTTGCAGCACCGCAGTATCGTCGCCAATACCCCGGATAACGCCCTGTCCGGCCCCCATGCCTACGGGACCCAGCACCTCCGTCAGGCGTTCTATTAAGGTGAATTCGCTAATGTCCTGAAGACGCAAATCATTATCTTTCATGCCGCCAAAGGTCCCCCTACTTTTTTGGTACCTTTCTATTAAAACAGATTAAAAACATTTTAGCCCCTTTTGCGGAGAAAATCTTTGAGGGGCTGCCAATCGGCGTTTAAAATTTATCCAGAGCTGACCCCTTGTTCCAAGGCCGGCCAGCTTCAGAAATCTTTCGCTGCAGCCCACATCTCCGGCCACATGGTTATCGCTATTTACAGCCAACAGGGAGCCATAATCTGGGTTCTATACGCCCAGCACGTACTCTTCTAAAAAAACGGCCACCCCGTCCTCAGCAGCCGCCCGGGTAATCACATCGGCGGCATTTTTGACTTCCTGAGGCGCGTTCGCTACGGCCACGCCTGTCCCGGCGAACTGCAGCATATCCAGATCATTGTAGCTGTCACCGATGGCGACAATTTCTTCTGCTGAAATCCCTTCTTTTTCGGACAGAAATTTCAGGGCCTGCCCTTTGGTCGCCTCTTTACAGGTTATCTCCAGGAAGTAAGGGCGGGATTGCAAAATGGAAAGCTGCGAAGAGTACCGTTCCTGCAGTAACTGTTGGAGCTCTGCGAAACGCCCGTCCAGGTTAATAATCGACAACTTTGTCGGCTCTGTTCTTTCTTTTAAAAGGAAGCGGGTAAGATTGCCTACCAGTTCTACAGGAACGCTGGCAATTGTCCGGTAATAGTGGGTGCTTTCATTTTCCTCCGCAACAAAAAGCCTGTCGTGGCAGTAAAGATTCAGGTGGAACCCTTTCTCCTCGCTCAGCTCCAGTATCTCCAGCGCCGCATCCAGGGGGACCGGGCAGTGTCTTAGCACCTCATTGCTGTCGGCTTTTTTAATCAGGGCACCGTGGTATGTTATCAGGGGTAAGTCCACTTCCAGCTCGCGGGCATAAGGCAAGGCAGAGCGAAACATACGCCCGGTAGCAATGACAATCATTATTCCTTTGGCTGCGGCTTTTCTGATTGCTGCCATGTTCCGGGGAGAAATTTTAGAATCATTATCCAGAAGAGTATCATCCAGATCTAGAGCCAGCAATTTACATTTCATAATCGATCACCCGTACAGGCCTGATAAGGAAATTGGCCGGTTATCACGGTTCTGTGACGTTTCCGGCAGGATTGCTGCACGGATACGGCAGAACTTCTTTCGCTAATAAATAGCTTACAGAGAAAAGAGTCCATTGTCAATAAAGCAGCCTCTAGGCGGTGGATTGCAAAAAATGTATCACAATGTTGTAATGGGTAAGCAAAGAGTCAGCCAGTTCCACCTCGCAGGTATACCTTTTCTGCGTGAAAAGCGCGGGATCATACCAGGCTTCCAAAAAATCATAGGTGGCCTTTCGCTCCGGATGGGCAATGAGGATTTTCCCGGCAGGCTTTAAATTATGAAGAAAAATCTCCCCCAAATAAGGATTTAGTTTGGGATCGT
This sequence comes from Bacillota bacterium, assembly GCA_003444595.1. Lineage (GTDB taxonomy): Bacteria > Bacillota > Dethiobacteria > DTU022 > UBA8154 > UBA9862. The sequence goes on along the minus strand of DLUO01000174.1, from coordinate 2,254 downwards.
ACAAGATGTCAGAGGCCAGGATATAATCATATTTATCCCGGCAGGCAAAAGTCCTCCAGTCCTCCTGTAGCAACTTGACGCTGAGCCCGTTTTGGCGTGCATTTTCACCGGCCATTTCCAAGGCAAGGGGGTTAAAATCCGACAGGGTAAGCTCGGCATTTTTAAGAGCGCACACTATTCCCGGCAGCCCCATACCGGCACCCAGCTCCAGGACACTTTCTCCCGGCTTAAAAGCTATATTATCCCAGATAAAACGGGCCAGCCCGTAAGCTGCAGGCCATACATCAGCCCAACAGGGGACTTTATCCTCGTCATTAACATCAGTGATCAGCGCCTCAATATCGGCAGCAACATGGAGCTTCAGCTCACAGCCCGGCAAATGGACAGTAAGCTCTTTTTTTTCAATCCTTGCTTCCTCTGTCAAAAAAGTCTCCTCCCCGGCTATTTATTTCTTGAAGTTCCCTGTATAACCTTTCGGCGGTGGCACTATCAACAGCCCGTACAGACTTGATCTCTTCAAGGGAGGCTTTCCTCAGCGCCTCCAGGCCGCCAAAATGCTCCAGCAGCGCCTTTCTTCGTACCGGGCCAATACCCGGGACGCTTTCCAGGAACGATGAAAAGCTGCTTTTCTTTACCAAATTCCTGCTCAGAGAAAGGGCAAAACGATGGGCCTCGTCACGCACTTGCTGCAGCAGTTGCAAAGCGGGGTGTGAATCCGGGAGATCAAGGGGCGCTTTTCTCTGCGGCAGAAAAATTTGCTCTCTTTCCTCGGCCAGGGCGATAACGGGCAAATGGCCCAAACCTTTTTTTTCCAGGATACTGCAGGTGACAGAAAGCTGCCCCCGCCCGCCGTCAATAAGAATCAGCGCAGGCAAAGGCTTGCTATTGTTAAAACGGCGCTCCAGTACTTCCGCCAATGCTGCATAATCATCGGCCGGTCCGGCTGTCCGGACCTTGAAGCGCCGGTATCCTTCTTTCCACGGTTTTCCCCCCACAAAGACAACCATAGAGCCTACCGTCCCTCGCCCGGCAAGATGGGATATATCGTAGCCCTCGATTCTCTGCGGCGGCTCCGGCAGTTCAAGCAGCGCAGCAAGCTCCTCCAGGGAAAGCTCCTTCTCCCGTGAATCAGCCTGGTCGTGCTGTGCCTGAAACAGGGTATTCTTTTTTACCAACTCCAGAAGGGCTTTCTTCTCTCCCCTTAAGGGCACCTTCAAGTGGATCTTTTTATTACCCCTCTTTTGCTGCAACCACTTTTCCAGGAATTCTTTTTCGACAGGCATGTGCGACAGCAGCAACTCCCCCGGAACCACGGCAGCCGTATCGTAATAGTGCCGTAAAAACTCTTTCATTACCTCCCCGCTGTCTGCCCCTTCCGTCCCCCTGGGGACAAAAGTCTCCGCTCCCAGCAACTTCCCCCGGCGCACACGGAAAAGGCCAATGGAAAAACCCTTTGGCGTTTCCACCAGGGCGATTACATCCCTGTCCTTGAGATCCGTGGCTACCGCTTTTTGCCGTTCCATAACCTTCTGCAGGGAATAGTACTGGTCCCTCAGCCGTGCCGCTTTTTCGAATTCCAG
>DLUO01000174.1:0-356 GCA_003444595.1 Bacillota bacterium | reverse complement strand
CAGCGCTTGATCTGGTAGTTGAGACAGGGCCGTCCCCTGGCTTCGCCCTCCTTGAGCTGCCGGCGGCAGCTTCGCAAGGGAAAGAGCTTTTTAATCAGCCTCAGCGTTTCCCTCATTGCCCCCGCACTGCTGTAGGGGCCGAAATACCTGTAACCCTTTCCCTCAATCCTGCGGGCTACCTCCAGCCGGGGGAACGGTTCGCTCATGTTAAGGCGCAGGTAAGGATAGTGCTTGTCATCCTTAAACTGTACATTGTAACGCGGGGAATACTCTTTGATCAGGTTGGACTCCAGGACAAAGGCTTCACTCTCCGAATCGGTTAGAACATAAGAGAGGGCAGCTATCTTTTCCACGAG
>DLUO01000120.1 GCA_003444595.1 Bacillota bacterium | reverse complement strand
CGGATAAGGCCCCCCAGAAAATGAACTGCCTGGCGACAGAAACAAGTATTGCTGAACGCTGGTATGCCGCGGCGCGCGTTAAAAAGTTTTGCTCAAAGTACTGCAGCGCTTCGCTGCCGGAGGATGACTTTAAAAGCGTGCCCGCCAGCACGGCTGCCAGAAGGAGCAAGGCAGCCGTGCCGAGGACAAACCATACCTTTGAAGTCCACAAGTGCGAATTCCCCCTCAGTTACGGGGCAGGATAAGTGATTTTTACCTCCCGGGAATTGGCGTTCCAGTCGACTTTGCAGCCCAAATTTTCACTGATAAACCTTAGCGGCAGCATTGTTCTCCCCGGAGGAATGACCACCGGAACTACCTTAATGTTCTGCGGATCGATGAGCTTTGGTTCACCGTCCACCCTGGCAGTAGATTTCCCAATCCAGAGTTCAATATCCTTTCCTTTAAATGTAATCGTAGCCTTTTTTTCGTATTGATTCCATCCCACTTCGGCCCCAATGATTTCGGCCAGATACCTGATCGGCAGAACAGTTCTCCCCTCGATGATCATCGGTGCAACATCCATCTCCAGGCGCTGGTTGTTGACATAGTAGGATGCCCTGCCGATATTGAAGATAATCACTTTTTCGGCCTCGGCGGTTGTCGTAGCATCTGCTGCGCTGGAATAGGCTGAATTACCGGTAAAGTTGTAGGCGCGTACCCGGTAATAGTAAGTGGTCCCGGGTGAAAGGCCTGTATCTGAGTATTCCGTTATATTGGCTCCGACGGTGGCAATTTGTTTATAGCTGCCGCCGGCAGTCCGCCGTTCAATCTTGAACCCGGTCTCATTATCGTTGTTATCGGTCCAGGTTAACGTAATTTTATTCTCGGAAACAGCCCTGGCCTTTAACCTCGTGGGAGCGGAAAGGGCGCCCCTGGCGATAACAGCCTCGTTGGAATAAGATGAATTGCCCACGGAATTGTAAGCCCTGACCCGGTAATAGTAAGTGGTAGTCGCTGATAGCCCTGTATCGGAATAGGAAGTAACGTTTCTCCCAACCGTATCAATCTGCTTGTAGCTGCCGCCGGCAGTCCGCCGTTCAATCTTAAACCCCGTCTCGTTACTGGCGTTGTCTTTCCAGTTGAGCCTGACCTTCGAAGCGGTCTCGACTGTAACGGTAAGGTTCGAGGGCGCTGAGGGAACGGTACCTGTGGTAGCTGACGCTTCATTTGAATAAGCGGAGTTCCCTGCAGAATTGTAGGCCCGGACACGGTAATAATAGGTGGTATTATCTGACAGCCCCGTATCGGAATAGGAAGTAACGTTTCTCCCAACTGTATCAATCTGCTTGTAACTGCCGCCGGCAGTCCTACGTTCAATCTTGAATCCGGTTTCGTTAGTGGCATTGTCTTTCCAGGACAAGTTTATCCTTGAGTTGGAAGCGGTCTCAGCTACCAGATTCGACGGAGAACCCAAGGACGTGGTTGCCACGCTGACCTCTGTGCAGTAAGACGAATCCCCGATAGAGTTATAGGCTCTGACCCGGTAGAAGTAGGTCGTGTTGGACGAGAGCCCGGAATCTGTATAGGTGGTGACATCTCTGCCCACCGTATCAATTTGCGAATACTTTCCGCCTTCCTTTTTCCTTTCAATTTTAAATCCGGTTTCATTGTCAGAGTTATCATTCCACTCTAAATCAACAACCGTATTGGACCGTCTTTCTGCCGTGAGGTTTGAGGGTGCGGAAGGGGCTGACGTTGTGACGCTCACCTCATTGGAGAAAGAAGAGTTCCCGCTTGCATTATAGGCCCTGACCCGGTAATAATAAGTTTTATTCGCAGAAAGCCCCGAACTGGTGTATTTTGTGACATTCCTGCCAACCGTACCAATCTGGCTGTAGCTGCCTCCTTTGATCTTCCGCTCAATTTTAAAGCCCTCTTCGTTGTCCGCATTGTCCGTCCAGGTCAGCTCAATTATTGACTTGGAAACAACCTTGGCTGTCAGGCTGGACGGCTTTGTGGGAGCAGCACCGGTTACCACGCTGACCGGCGAGCAGTAAGATGAATATCCCATATTGTTGTATGCTCTCACCCTGTAAGTATAGCTGATCCCGGCAGAAATCCCCTTGGTATCGGAATAGGTCTGCGTATTGGGGCCGACGTCGGCAATTTCTTTATAGTCCTCCTTCCCTGCTTTGCGCTCAATCTTAAACCCCTTTTCATTGTCGGAGTTATCCTTCCAGCTTAAATCAATGCGGGAGCTGGTCACAACCTCCGCCGACAGGTTGGAGGGTGCGGCAGGAGCAACGCCGATTTCCGCACTGGCCTCCGCACTGTAATCTGAATCCCCGGCGTCGTTATACGCCTTAATCCTGTAAGTGTAAGTGCCGGCGGAAAGCCCCTTATCAGAATAGGCAACAACATTTTTCCCGATATCGGCAGCGATCTCCTTCCAACTACCCCCCGCCGCTTTTCGCTCAATCTTGAACCCCTTTTCGTTATCAGAGGTATCAACCCATGTTAAATTAATCTGCGAGCTGGAAGCTGCCACAGCTTTAAGATTTGTGGGTGCCGAAGGTTTACCTCCCGTCGTGGCCTTGGCCTCGTTGGAGTAAGCCGAATGTCCTCCATCATTATAAGCTCTTATTCTATAAGTGTAGGTAATGCCGGACTCAAGCCCCGTATCAGCATACGCCGTTATATCCCCCCCGACAGCAGCAATTTCTTGAAAATCGGTCGTGGAGGTCTTCCGCTCAATTTTAAAACCTTTTTCATTATTGGACTTATCCGTCCATGACAGGTTAATTTGTGCATTGGTTACAGCAGCTGCCACCAGATTCTCTGGGGGAGAGGGAGGGAACGGAAAAGTAGTGGCGCTGGCTACAGCGGAGTATTCTGAATATATATTCGGCGTACCGGCCTGGTAAGCCCTTACCCTGTAATAGTAAGTAGTATCTGGATTAAGCCCTGTATCGTCTAACTCCGTCACGTTTGCACCAACAGTAGGAAGTTCGGAGTAAGGGCCGCCTTCCGACTCGCCTCTTTCCACTATAAACCCCGTTTCATTATCAGATTCATCGGTCCATGTTAATTTAATTTCCGTACCCGATACGGCTTCTGCTTGTAAGTTTGAGGGTGCTGCAGGAGTACTGGCGGCCAGTCCCATAATCGCCCCCAACCCCAAATTAGACAGCAGGAGAAGTACAAGCAGCAGACTTACTTTTTTCATCATTTATCTTCCCTTCCCAGGTCAATATTTTAAGGAGTCACCCCTTTTAATCTCTTTAGACGTTCTATGGTAGTAATATGTTTCAGAAATAAAATCATTCCTGGAAAAACTTCATTTGCTTATTTTCCCGGAAAGGCAATAATTTTCTGCCGGTGCACCTTCCTTTTACAATAAAAATACCTGTCCTCACCTTAACATTTGGGGAAAGACAAGTATTATTATTTTAGGCAGTTTATCTCTCTTTGAACGTCATGGTAACCTTAGCCGCCTCTACAATAGCAAGCATCAGGGCTCTGTTTCCTCCGTGGCAGCACCGCTTAACCTGGCCAACTCTTCCAGGATCTGCTCCAACTCCTGCAGCCGCTGCCCGTAACCGGCCCAATCACCATTCTTAAGGCTCGCCTGGGCCTGCTGAAAAACTTCCTGGGCGCGCCGCGCCAGCTCGGGAACGGTCGCCGGCGGCTCCAATCCTGGCTCCGGCTCCGCTGTCTCACGGGGTTCCGGCTCAATCGGCCGGTCAGGCTCTTCCGCTTCCGAAGCAGGCGCTCCCCTCGCCCCAAAGGCGGAGAGCAGGGCCTGCTCCAGAGTGGGCTCCATGACCACCACATCCTGGAAGGCGACAATGACACGCACCAGCTCAGGCAGCTCGCTTTGTTCTGCCTGGAGAAAGACAGGCTCCACATATAAAACCGACTCATTAACAGGCAGCACCAGCAAATTACCGCGGATAACCCGGGAGCCTCTTTGATCCCAGAGGCTAAGCTGCTGGGATATAAGGGTATCCTGGTCAATGCGCGTTTCGATTTGCATAGGCCCATAAACAACCTTGTCTTTGGGGAAAAGGTAAACCAGCAGCTCGCCGTAATTTTTCCCGTCGCACCGCCCCGCCATCCAGGCGATCATGTTGTCCCGCTGGGCCGGTGTAAAAGGTATGATCAGTACGAACTCGGGCTCCTCTTCACCGGGAAGCTGTAAAATGGTGTAATAAGGCTCTACGGGCTGAAAGGAACCGGCGTACTTTTCGTTGGGGATCCGCCAGAGGTCTTCCCTGGTGTAAAAGACCACAGGATCTGTCATATGATAAGTAGCATAAACACGGGCCTGCAGCGACAAAAAGGTCTCGGGATAACGCATATGGGAAAACAACTCGGTAGGCATCTCCTCCAGAGCCTGGAAAAGTCCCGGGAATATTTTGGCATATGTTAATATAACGGGATCAACAGGATCGGCCATATAAAAAACAACGGAGCCATTGTAGGCATCAACAACGACTTTGACAGAGTTGCGCATGTAATTGATACCGCCAAAGGGCTCGGCATAGGGAAAGCTCCTACTGACGGTATAAGCGTCCAAAACCCAGTAAAGCCGGCCTGCGGAGAGCACCAGGTAAGGATCGTCATCGTAGCGCAAAAACGGCGCTATTTTGGCAACCCTTTCCCTGATGCTGCGGTTAAACATAATCCTGCTTTCGCCTGTTATCTCCCCGGAGAGAAGAATGCGGTAATCAGAAAACTTGAGGGCGTAAAGAAGTTTCCTCCCGATACCCTTCAGGGGGACACCGCCTGTTCCCTCATAATGCGTGTAAATATTTTCGTCGCCCTGGGGATAGTTAAACTCCGGCGTCCTGGTATTGACAATTACATAGTCGCCGCTAATTTCCCCGTAGTAAATTTCCGGCTTTTCCACTTCAAGTCCGCCTGAAGCAAAAGGCGGTATATCACCTATGACAAACTCGGGGAGGCCCTGCTCCGTAACGGTGTTCACCGGACTCATGGTCAATCCATAGCTGTGCGTGTACTGCAGGCGCAGATTGATCCAGGTCCGGGCCTGTTCGGCCAGGCGGCTCTGGTTGAGCTCCCGGGCGGCGAGCATTACCTGCCTGTATTTCCCATCCAGGTAATAACGGTCGGTATCGACATCAACAAACTCGTAATACTGCCGTATACCTTGAAGCTGGTTATATGTCTGCAGCAGAGGACGGTAATCCCAGAGACGCACATTCTCAATTGTTCCGGCCGCAGCATCCAGGTCTTCAACCTCCAGCGGGGAAAGGCCGGCATAATTCTGCGTTGTGATCTTATCCAGGTTATAGGCTTTTAGGGTAAAATTAATGTTGTTCTCCAGAAAAGGGCGTTCAAAAGCAAGCTCGTTGGGGTCCACCCTGAATTGCTGGACCAGTGAAGGGAAGATGCTCCCTACGATAATTGAAGCGGCAATCAGCGTTCCGATACCGATAAAGATCAGACGGGTCTGGCGGCGGAATATGTTAAAAACCAGCAGTCCGACTATGAGCAGTGCAATAAACAAAAGAATCCACAGCGCCGGCAGGTTGGCTTTTAAGTCCGTATACCCCGGGCCAAAGAATGACCCTCCCGGCGAGAGCAACAGCTCGAACATCTTTAAACGATAATCCCAGGCTTTTAATGCGAAGGAAAAAGCCAGCAACAGGGAAAGATGGCTCTGTCCATGGTAAGGCAGGAAAACGAGCCTCCGGCCGACCTGAACCGGGGGATTAGCGACAAAGTACACTATTCCGGTTAAAATGATGGTAAAGATGGCCATGCTCTGTAAAAAAGCATAAAGAGAACGCAGGAAAGGAAGCTGGAACACATAAAAGGAGGCATCGCGGTGGAAGATGGGATCAATTAACCCGAATTCTATCCCCTGCATGAATTGACGGGCTTCCAGCCAGAGGTTTGCCGTATAGGAAGAAAAGAGAAAGGAGAGAAACAGGCTCGCTACAAAGAGAAAGAGCGTAATTTTACGGGGGGTTAAATATCTTCCCAGGAAGGTTCCGATAATTTTCTCTCTTAACTCCAGGTTGGGGAGATTTACCAGAACATGACGCGTAAACAGGAGATTAACGAAAAGGAAAAGAAAAAAGATCAGCCAACCTGCCAGCCTCACCGTCCACTGGGATAGAAAAACATTCCAGAAAACAAAGCCGTAGCCCAGGTTTTCAAACCACAGCAGGTCGGTATACAGACCTGAGGCCCAAAGCACCAATCCCAGGACGATAATAATCACAACGATAAGTGTAGCTCTTAAGCTCATCTTAAAACCCGATTCTTTCCGATCAGGTTCAGCCTCCCTTCAAAAAGAAAACCTTTACTCTATATATACTCTATTTATACTCTATTTATTTTATTTAAGCCTTTATACTTTATATTATACTTTTAATATACTATTATGTTAACTTCAACCTCTCAAAGAACCTAAGTGCGCTCCATTAATAAATAGTGATCAGATCTCTAATTCTCTCCAAGGTCTTCTCCCCTATTCCGCTTACTTTAGTTAGCTCCTCAATACTCTGGAAAGGTCCGTTTTTCTCACGATAGCTGATTATATCTTGCGCTTTCACGCTGCCAATGCCGGGGAGCGTTTCCAGTTGGGATTTGCCGGCTGTATTGATATTAATTTTTGTCATGCCGACAGCGGGAGTTTCTCCCTGGTAAGACTGGGAGGAGTTCTCCTCCCCTTTCCGCGGCACATGGACAGGCTGTCCGTCATATAGAGGCTGTGCAAGGTTTATTCGTTCCAGATCCGCCTCTTCCACAGCCCCGCCTGCCTCTTCCACCACATGGAAAACACGTGAACCCTTCTGCAAGATATAAACACCCGGATTTTTAACAGCACCGGTTACATGGACAACCAAAACATCCTCCGGATCTTTTTCCGCCTCCGGGCTCTCTTCTCCTTCTTTCTCCTCACGGGCGCTATCCATACTGCCCGACTCAGCTTTCTTAGCGACAAGAGAGGTATCATGTCCGGGTAAAACAAAACGTAAGACAACGCCTAAAGCGAGGAGGCATACCAGCAAAATCACCAGTTTTTGCTCCTTGGGAGTTAGTTTAAACAACTTTACCAACCTATCCCTTCCCGCTTGGATCTGTTTTTTTCCACATTCGAGGCATACCGGAAAAATTGCTCTTTCTTTCTGTATTTTTGAAAGTTCGACAGGTTATGGCTATTTCCTTCTTTGATTATGGCTTTAATAGTGCCTGCGGAAGAAAATTATGTTAAAATATCATTAACTGCCGGTAATTGAAAAATAATCACGCCAAGGATCGAAAGTACCGGAAACTGCCGGTCAAGAGGGTCAGCTATGGCGCTATTAGCAATATGACTTTTACAGAACAGGAGCATGCCTAATCATGATTGAAGAAGTTATGCCCGGAATATATCGAATTGAAGTGCCCCTTCCCGATGAAACGCTAAAAACAGTAAATTCCTACCTGCTGAAAGGGAAGGAAAGGGATTTGCTTGTTGACACAGGGATGAATAAGAAGGAATGCTGGGAAGCTTTGCTGTCTGCCCTCCGGGAGCTGGGAACCAGCCCGGAAAAAATTGATATTTTTATCACTCATATCCATCACGACCACTTCGGCCTGGCCATGCCGCTGGCCTCAAAGGAGGCTACCATCTACTTGAACGCTCGGGACGCTGAGTTTCTCAAAGATCTACGCGTGCCGGGGAAAGAACTTGTATATGCCAGGTTGAACGGATTCCCTGTGGATGAAGTACAAAAAGCAATGTGGCAAAGGGATGAATTTATTAAAACCACCTCCTTGGAGGAGCTTAAAAAAGCCCTGCCGGGATCTGCCGGCGATGACGTTCCCCAAAGCAAACGTTTTCACTTTTTACGCGATAGGGACATTTTAAATATAGGGGAGTACTCCTTCGAGTGCCTGATGACACCCGGGCATTCCAGCGGGCACCTCTGCCTTTATGAAGCGCGGCATAAAATTTTATTTTCCGGAGACCACATCCTGGAGGATATCACCCCGGCCGTATTTCTCTGGCCGGGGGATAAACGCAATCCTCTGAAAGAGTACTTAAACAGCCTGGACAGAGTTATGGAGCTGGAGGTGGAGGCTGTCCTGCCCGGCCACCGCAAAGTCTTCCAGGATTACCGCGAAAGGATCTCCGAGCTCAAAGAGCACCATTATTACAGAAAAGAAGAAATGGCTTCTTTTCTCGACGCTAACGGGAAAAACGCCTACCAGATAGCCTCCAAGGCGAGCTGGAACATTCCCCTGCCCTGGGAGCAGTTTCCGCCCCATCTGAAATGGATGGCCCTGGCGGAAACACTGGCGCATTTAAAATATATGGAAGAAAATAAACAGGTAAAAAGTGAACTCCGGGACGGTGTCATGGTCTATTATCGCAGCTAATATACAACCCGGGCACCGGAACAGTCTCACCTTTTATAAAGGCCTCTTCTCTTACTAGCAGGCAGTCCTTAAAAGATGCGGCTGCCGCTGACTGACTGTCAGCGGACAACAATATTGACAAGTTTCCCTGGTACAGTAATGGCCTTGATTAGCTCCTTGCCTTCCAGGTAAGGACGGACTTTTTCATTTTGGCGCGCTTCTTCCAGCAGTTCCTCCTCGGATAACCCTGCAGGGACAAGGATTCTGCCCCTGACTTTACCGTTTACCTGGATAACAACCTCTACCTCTTCCACCTGCAGCATCTCCTGATCATAGGAAGGCCACTGCTGCTTGTGCACGCTGCCCGTAAAGCCGCACCTGTGCCAGAGCTCCTCGCAGATATGCGGGGCAAAAGGAGCCAGGAGAACGATAATCGTCTCCAGGACCTCGCCAATAAGCGCCCCGTGGCGATCCCTTTCTTCTGCAGAGATTTCATTCAGAAAACCGTAGGCTGCATTAACCAGTTCCATGATAGCGCTGATGGCAGTATTAAAATTGAAACGCTCTTCAATGTCGGCGGTGACTTTCTTGATGGCCGCATGCCTAGCCCGCTGCAGTTCTTTGGCCCGGCCGGAGAGGGGAATCTCTCCGGTTTCTGCTCTTCCGGAGGTTTTCCCGTCCCGGAAAAGGTCCATATTTTGCTGCAGGAGGCGCCAGACCCGGCGCAGGAAACGATAGCAACCTTCTACGCCCCGTTCGCTCCAGTCCAGGTCCTTTTCCGGCGGAGCGGCAAAGAGGATAAAAAGACGTCCGGTATCGGCGCCATAACGCTGGATAATCTCGTCAGGGGTAACAACATTTCCCTTGGATTTGGACATCTTGGCGCCTTCTTTATAAACCATGCCCTGCGCCAACAGGCGCTGAAAAGGCTCTACGATACTGACCATGCCCTGGTCATAGAGAAACTTGGTAAAAAAACGGGAGTAGAGCAAGTGCAGCACAGCATGCTCAATACCGCCAATATACTGGTCCACCGGAAGCCAATAATCGACTTCCCCTTTGTTAAAGGGTGCTTTGTCCTGGCGAGGATCCGCATAACGCATGAAATACCAGGAGGAACAGAAAAACGTATCCATCGTATCGGTCTCCCGCCGCGCTTCCTTCCCGCAGCGGGGGCACGTTGTGCGCACAAAATTCTCACAGTTGGCCAGGGGGGATTGATTATGCCCGGCTAAATTAATATCGGTCGGCAACAGGACGGGCAGATCCTCTTCCGGAACAGGAACCGTACCGCATTCGCCGCAATAAATAATAGGGATGGGAGTTCCCCAGTAACGCTGGCGTGAGATCAACCAGTCCCGGAGGCGGTATCTCACCCGGTAGTCTCCCTTTCCCCGTTCAATGAGCCAGTTGGTAATGGCCTTCTGTGCCTCTTCGCTGGGCAAGCCGTTAAATTCCCCGGAGTTGACCAGGTAACCGGCGCCCTCGTAAGCTTCCAGCAGAGGTCCGGCCGTTAAATCCTTCTCCGGTGAATTAACCACGACGCGTACAGGAAGGTTGTACCTGGCGGCAAAAAGGAAGTCCCTCTGGTCATGGGCCGGCACCCCCATAACAGCTCCGGTGCCGTAGCTCATGAGGACATAGTTGCCTACCAGGATGGGAACCTCTTCACCGTTGACAGGGTTTATAGCGTGGCCGCCGGTAAAGAAACCGACTTTCTCTGTTTCGGCGGAGGTCCTGTTAATCTCGCTTTCCATTCGTATCTGCCGGATAAAATCCCTGATTTCCTTTTCTTGAGGCTTACCGGCGATCAACTTCTCAATCAGGGGGTGCTCCGGGGCCAAGACCATGTAGGTTACTCCAAAAAGGGTATCAGGCCTGGTAGTAAAAACGGTCAGCTCATCTCCTGTTTCCTTTACGGTAAAGACTATATCCGAACCGTAGCTGCGGCCAATCCAGTTTTCCTGCATTGTTTTAACCCTTTCGGGCCATCCCTCCAGGAGCTTCAAGTCTTCCAGCAAGCGATCAGCATAAGCGGTAATTTTCAAGAACCATTGCTCCAGTTCGGTGGGTGAAACTTCAGTGCCGCAGCGCCAGCACCCGCCGTCAACAACCTGCTCGTTGGCCAGCACCGTTTGGCATGAAGGGCACCAGTTCACCGGCGCCTTCTTTTTATAGGCCAGCCCTTGGCGGTAAAAGAGCAAAAAGAGCCACTGGTTCCAGCGGTAGTACTCAGGAAGACACGTCGTCACCTCGCGCTGCCAATCATAGCTCAGGCCGAGTGCATTTTGCTGTTTTTTCATAGCCGCGATATTGGAAGCAGTCCATTCCGCCGGATCCGCTCCGTGCTCAATGGCGGCATTTTCCGCCGGCAGGCCGAAAGCATCCCAGCCCATGGGATGCAGCACATTATACCCCCGCATTCTTAAAAACCGTGCCAGCACATCACCAATGGAGTAAACCCTCATATGGCCCATGTGCAGCCTTCCGGAAGGATAGGGAAACATCTCCAAAACATAATATTTTTCCTTTGACGAATCACTCTCTGACCTGTAAAAGTCATTTTCTTCCCAGTAAGCTTGCCACTTAGGTTCGATTTCTCTGGCATTATACTCTTCCACATCTATACCCCCTGCCGTTATTAAGTCTGTTTACTTTCTGCCAGGATCATTTTCTTCTGTTACATATAGCTAAATACTTTGTTATATTATGGGTAGATATTTGTCCCATCTCTTAGTTTACCCCAATATCACGATTTGGCAATAGGTAAGTAGACATAAATGATATAATTTAAAGTATCGTTTCCAATGGGATGCCAATTCATGCATCCCGACAGGTCGATGGCGACCTCCGGACGTTAATGGATTAAGAGATTGTTTCGCTCAAAAGCACAATGTTTTCAAGGGGTATTAAGAGCCTTGGGTTGGCTCTCATGAATATGGATTTGCGCATGGTTTCCTTAACGGACATAAGATCAAATGAAATGAGCCTGCTGGCTATCTTCTTGTTCAAGCCCGGCTTAAATAGTGCCACTTTACCCAATGCTTGAATGCACTGGCGTATTGTTATGGGCTTCTTGTCATTCAGGAATGCCAGATATTCATCAGCGGTATCTTCCATTCGGTTTTGCGTATCCCACTTAGCATTCTCTGCAACAAGCATAAGCCCGATGCTTCTCCGATATGAATTATCACTTTTCAGCTTATCACGGAAGGTATCCCAAAAGGTGCAAGAGCCTTGGACGCTTCTTGGATATCGCTTTTATCGATTGCCATTATCATTAAACTGCTCCATTTCCACGGCAATGACCGAGGTCTCGTCAGGCAGTTCAAGGAGCTGTACCGGATTAGTCAGCAGGAGCACCGTTCCAACAACCAAAACAACCACTGCCGCGCACACTAACCAAAATGCCGGCTTTTTATAATTAAGCACATTTTTAATCCGGCCTTTCGTTACGCTTTCACCGAAAGCCAACGGACTTCCCGCCGAAAGAGAGATAATACAATTAAACAAATTCAGGTTTACTAAAAAATGGTACATCCGACTTCTCCTTTGGAATGGCCTGCATGAAGGCCGCTACTGACATTATAGTATAACCTAATAATGGTGCCAAGCTTGCTTTATTGCTTATTTTTTTACAACACCCGGATGAATGAATTATTCCATTTAAACCGATGCATAGCACCTTCAAAGTTTGTTAACTGTTCCATTAAGATACCCAGAAAGATGTAAGAGATGTAAAATATACTTGACATTGCGAACAACCCCTGCTATAATGATGTAAAGCATACTTTACAGTTGTAGGGGTGATGGTTTGATCAACAGAATTCGCACAATGCGTGAGCAAAGAGGTTGGACACAGGAATATCTGGCTTCTTTAGTGCAGGTGTCACGTCAGACCATCAACTCCCTAGAGGCGGGCCGGTACAAACCCTCGATTGTGCTTGCTCTGAAACTGGCACATGTTTTCAAGGTTCCGCTGGAAGAGGTTTTTAAGCTGGAAAGCACCGACTGGGAATAAAGATTGGGAGGTGAATGGGAATGAGTAAGAAGGAAAGCACACTAAAAGCTCTTTATACCTATATCATTTTAGGGGGAACCTATCTGTTAGGAGCAGTGATCTGGTTTGTGAGCTCTTATTTCCGAAATGAACTTGACTCTCCTGTAACACTCTTTTGGGTTGGGGGTGCGGTAGTTTACATTATTATGATACTTGTTTCCGCCAGAAAGGCAGTACAGCTTAAATCCGGTCATGTAAGTGCCGCTTCTCTGCAACCCGATGAACGTGCCGAGTATATCACAGGGAAAACATCCCATGCTACTATTCTTTGGGGCCTTCTGCTTCTTCTGGCTTATATCGGTGGTGAAACAGGCAGCACCGGAAGGGTTCCCATAGACGCCTGTATCTTTCTCTTGGCTGTGGTTATTATCTATTCCGGGCATTATATTTATTACCTGCGCAGGTTCTAAGTGCACCAGAACCTTCCCTTTATCATCCACTGTGCGAGATACGTGCTTTCCTCATCCTCGCTCATATGTGTTACAAATCTTGATATATAAGGGTTTTTGTGAATATAAATGCAATGCTTTTTTACACATAATGCTTATTTTCTCAATTTAAATTCAATATTTTTACTCTTTGCTTTTTCATTAAACCGTTGTTAATGGATAAATGCAATATTAGGATAGGGGGCGACTTTTAG
>DLUO01000085.1:2187-9883 GCA_003444595.1 Bacillota bacterium | reverse complement strand
CTCGCCATAGAACCTGGTAAAAATTTCATTCTTTTGCCGTAAAATAAAGTCCAATTTTTTTATGAGCTCCTTTTCATTTAGGAGGTCACCGCTACGCAACCCCTGACGGGATATCTTGTCCACATAGGCAGGACCGATACCACGCCCTGTGGTGCCTATTTGACGGCCACTCCGGGCCTTTTCCTCCAGTTCATCAAGTTTTTTATGGTAAGGCATGATTAAATGAGCTCTGTCGCTGATGAAAAGTTTCTCCGGAAAGACACCGCGCTCCTTTAAATCGTCCAGTTCAGATTGCAGAATCACCGGATCCAGGACCATTCCGTTTCCGAGAAGACAGGTTTTACCCGGATAAAGGATACCGGAAGGAAGATGGTGCAGCTTAAATATTTCTTCTCCAACCATAACGGTGTGACCCGCATTGGGGCCTCCCTGGTAGCGTACAATGACATCGGCCTGTTCCGCCAAAAAATCTGTTATTTTACCCTTTCCTTCGTCACCCCATTGGCTCCCGACAACTGTAAGCATGGAATATTCCATTTAGAACCCACCTTTTTAATATGAGTATGGCATCATTGTTTATAGTAGGCCGCTCTCCCGGTTAAAGCGGCGGTTGATCTCCTCTCCGACATGGATCCCCGAAGCGGAGGCCTGAACCAACCCCCGGGTAATCCCTGCACCGTCACCGATGGCAAATAAATTTTTAATGCCCGTTTCCAGGTAAGGCGTCAGCTCCAGCCTTTGTGAATAAAACTTTACTTCTACCCCGTAGAGCAGGGTATGCCGTGAATAAACCCCGGGAGCAACAACATCCAGCGCTTTCATCATCTCCAAGATGGAACACAGGTAGCGATAGGGAAGAACAAGGCTGAGATCGCCCGGGGTTGCTTCCTTCAAGGTAGGCCTGACAAGACCCCTCCTCAGACGCTCATGCGTGGAACGCCGCCCTGCAAGGAGATCACCCAGCCTCTGGACAAGAACGCCTCCGCCCAGCATATTGGCCAGGCTGGCAATGTTCCTCCCGTATCTTACAGGTTCATCAAAAGGTTCAGTAAAATTTTTACTTACCAGGAGAGCAAAATTGGTGTTTTCCGTCTGCCTCTCTTTTTCCCAGTAGCTGTGCCCGTTAACAGTAACTACCCCTTCGCTGTTCTCAATCACCACTTCCCCGTGGGGACTCATGCAGAAAGTGCGCACCTTGTCATCAAAAGAGGGAGAATAGTATATAAACTTGGACTCATATACTTTAGAGGTTATGTGCTCCATAACCCCGGCGGGAATCTCTACGCGCACCCCAATATCCACGGGATTGCTGCTTATTTTTAAGCCGAGACGCTTTGCTTCTTCATAAAGCCACAGTGCGCCTTCGCGCCCCGGCCCACAGATAACATAAGGCGCATAGTACGCTTCTCCATTCTCCAGAACAACTCCCTTTACGCGACCATTTTCCGCGATAATTTGCCTGACAGTGCTGCGGAAGTTAATCTGAACTTTTTCTTCCAGGGAAGCTTTCATCCTGGCCAGGATCTTGTAGCAGTTTTCCGTCCCAAGGTGCCTGATCAATGCGGGCTTGAGCTGCAACTCTGCAGTTGCCGCCTGGCGACGCAGCTTTTTGATAACTTTCTCTTCCGTTCCATACAATTTTTTTGGGGCACCATAAGAAAGAAATATTGAATCGACCAGTTCAATCAATTTTATTGTTCTTTCTTCGCCTACATAATCCTGCAATACACCGCCAAACCCTGTCGTCAGTGTCAGTTTGCCGTCGCTGAAGGCTCCGGCGCCGCCCCACCCGTTTAATACGGAGCAAGGCCGGCAATTCCGGCACCAGCCGTCTTTTTTTAAGCAAACCCTGTTTTTCAGCTCCAGTCCCTTCTCCAGCATAAGTACGTGACGTCCCTTTTCAGCCAGGGTAAGCGCTGCAAAGATTCCGGAAGGTCCTGTTCCGACAATAATGACATCAAAGTTGTTAGTCTTATCCTTTTTCATTTGCTCATCTCAAGAAGATACAAGATTTTTTTATTACTTTAACAAATATAGGTTAGTTTGTCAAATTTTACAAAACCTTCGGTTTATTCATTCCGCCTGATAGGAAACATTAACAAATTTATTGAAACGATCCATAAAATAAAGCTCTACCTTCCCTGTCGGGCCGTTTCTCTGTTTGGAAACGATAACTTCAGTAATATGCCGCTTCTCTGTATCCGGATTATAGTAATCGTCCCTGTAGATAAACATAACTACATCGGCATTGGCTTCAATACCGCCCGATTCCAGCAAATCACTTAAAATCGGGCGCTTGTCCTGTCGCTGCTCCACAGCCCTGCTGAGCTGTGAAAGGGCTACAACAGGACAGTTTAGCTCCTTGGCTAGTGCCTTTAGCGAGCGGGAGATGCCTGATATTTCCTGTTGCCTGTTTTCTGTTTTTTCGCTGCCGCGCATCAGTTGTAAATAATCCACAAAAACGGCGGCAAGGCCTTTCTGCATCTTCAAGCGCCGTGCCTTAGCCCTCATTTCCAAAACAGAAATAGCCGCCGTATCATCTATGTAAAGAGGAGCCTCAGAAAGAGGTCCAACGGCCTGTGTCAGTTTAGGCCAGTCCTCAGAGGAAAGAAAGCCCCGACGCAACCTCTGAGCATCTATCTCAGCATAAGCGCAAAGCAGCCTTTGGGCCAACTGCTCCCCGGACATTTCCAGGCTGAAAAAGGCTACGGGCAATTTTTCTTTTACGGCAATCTGGTGGGCGATATTTAAAGCCAGAGTTGTTTTTCCCATGCTGGGACGCGCGGCAATAATAATTAGATCGGAATCCTGCAAGCCCGAAGTTATATTGTCCAAATCCGTAAAGCCTGTAGAAAGCCCAGTAATGCCGCTTTTTCTTTCATAAAGTCTTTCCAGCTTTTCAAATGTTTGCTCCAGGGCATCTTTAAGGGGAATAAAATTTTTCGTGTCCTTGCTCCTGGCCACATCGAAGATCATCTGCTCGGCTTCATCCAGGAACTCCTCCACATCATCAAGATAGCCGTAACACTTTCCTACAATGGTCGTCGCCGACTGAATCAGGCGGCGGAGCAAGGATTTTTCCTTTACGATACCGGCATAATGCTTGACATGTGCTGCTGTAGGGGTCATGTTCGCCAGGGTGGCCAGGTAAGCGGCGCCGCCCACTTTGTTAAGCAAACTTCTGCTTTCCAACTCTTCACAGGCCGTCACCAGATCCACCGGCTCTCCCTTGTTAAAAAGTTCTACCAGCGCTTGAAAAATATGCTGGTGCACTTCGCGGTAAAAATCCTGTGGGCTTAAGATTTCCGCTGCCTGCAAAAGGGCCTCTTTATCAATCAGCATTGCCCCCAGGACAGACTGTTCTGCCTCTAAATTTTGCGGTGGAAGGCGCTGGGCTGTTTCATTCATTTTCCATACTCTCCCGGGCCTGGACAAAAGTGATAAGCTCTTCCACATTGTCCATATAATTAATCGTAATTTCCTGCAGGGAAGAAGGCAATTCGCACATGTTTTCCCGTGGCAAAAAAACCTCCTTGATACCGGCAATTCTTGCGCCGTACAATTTTTCCAGTAATCCTCCCACCGGTTTAATTTTCCCCTGCAGAGAAAGTTCGCCGCTTACAGCAATATCCTGGCGCAGGGGTATTTTTTTCAAAGCGCTGTACAGGGCTAAAAACAGCGCCACTCCGGCCGAGGGCCCTTCAATATTGGCTCCGCCGACAACATTGATATGTAAATCATATTCATTGATATCCAGGCCGCTGATTTTTCGCAGTACAGAAGCGGCATTGAAAACGGAATCACGCGTCATAATACCGGCCGCTTCGTTAAAGCGTATCCTGCCCTTTCCCGCCTCGGCAGCCGGGAATGATACAGCCTCGATTTCCAGAACTGTACCCAGATAACCTGAAGCGGCCAGCCCAAAAATCTTACCCACCTGCGGTTCACAGGGTCTTTCCGTCAACCCCAGGGGAAACAGGCGGTTGCTCTGGATAACTTCCTTCATTAGTTCATCGTCAATAACAACCTTTTTATCTCTCTTCCGGTCGTCTCCGGCATTTTTCCCCTGTTGCTCTTTTAAAGTGAAGCAGTCCATGCCGCCTGCGGAAGAGTTAAAAAGGGCCAGTCCGTAAGCGTCAGACAACAGGTTGACAGCACCCCGCCCTTCACTTGTATATCTGGAGATCAGTTCTACTGCCTCCGGCGTAATCTCCACTTCGAGCTTGCGTGCCGCATTAATAACGATTTTCTTTATATCACCCGGCGAAAGCGGCTCAAAATAAACGGCGCTGCATCTGGAGCGTAGGGCAGGAGAGATTTCAGCAGAAGCCTTGGTTGTCGCACCAATAAGGACAAAGTCTGCCGGTGCGCCGTCTTCGAAGAGCTTACGAATATACTTAGGCACCTGGGGATCTGTCGGATCGTAATAGGCGGAATCAAAAAAGACGCGCTTATCCTCCAGAACTTTGAGCAGCTTGCTCTGCAGGTGCAAATCCATTTCGCCGATTTCATCGATGAAGAGCACTCCCCCATGGGCTTCTGTAACCAGCCCGGGTTTAGGCTCGGGGATACCTCCCTCGCTTAGCTCTCTCCTGGCGCCCTGGTAAATAGGATCATGGACTGAACCCAAAAGCGGGTTGGTCGTTTCCCGGGGATCCCAGCGAAGGGTTGTGGCATCCACTTCTACAAAGGGAGCCGATTCGTGAAAGGGGGTATGCGGCATCTTTTTCGCCGCTTCCAGTGCCAAACGTGCCGCCGCTGTTTTTCCTACTCCCGGGGGCCCATAAATGATAATATGCTGGGGGAAAGGAGAGGCCAGCTTGGACATTAGAGCCCTGATCCCTCTACTTTGACCGATAATTTCCTCCAACGAAGCAGGGCGGAGGAACTCCATGGCAGAACGTGAAAGCCCGGTGGAGTGCTTTTTTTCCAGGAGGGCATACTTTTTCAGCGTCTGGGGATTCTCCGGGCCGCCTTCTTCCTTTAACAGTTGTTTTTTTACCTCTCTTATATATTCCTCATGCCGCTCCTGTAATTTCAGGTTAATCTTCTGCTCAATCGATTCTTCCAAGGAACGACGGGCCAGAATATGGGCGGCATGCTCTTCCAACTCTTTCAAAATAGAAGGAATCTCCAGGAGAGCCGGTATTTTATCCAGTGTCGGGTCTTCAAAAATGACCTTCTGCATTCCCAGCACTTTTTTCCGCAAATTTCTGGAGCGTAATAGGGCAAGCGCCTCTAATTTGGTCGCCTTCAAAATAAGTTTATCGGCTCCGTAAATATGTGCCAGCAGTTCGTAAAAAGCATTAACCCTATTTTTTAGCCCTTCCCGCTTGGCTCCGGAAAATTCCGGAAACGATCTTTTAGACAATTGCATAGATAAAGGCAAAAAATATGGCTCTAATAAGCCGGTATTTCTTGCTTCCTCCTCTCCGGATTCCGTTTTTTCTTATATTTTCTCTATTAAGACAGTGACAGCAACCGAGACTTCGGGATGCAATCTTATCTGTGCCGTATAGCTGCCCAATGTTTTTATATGCTGCTCAAGCTCAATCTTTTTCTTGTCTATTTTTATTCCTTCAGCAGAGAGCGCCGCAGCCAGATCGGCAGAGGTTACAGAGCCAAATAGGCGGCCTTCTTCTCCGGCTTTGGCTTTAATTGTCACAATTTTTCCGGAAAGTTTTGCTGCCGTAGCCCGTGCTTCTTGTATTTCCCTGGCCGTTTTTTTAGATATATTTTCCTCCCTCATCTTTAATTCCTTTAGATGCCCGGGAGTTGCCTCCAGAGCAAAACCACGGGGAATAAGATAATTGCGCGCATATCCGAAGGAAACCTCCTTCACTTCCCCCTTTTTCCCCGTTCCGGGAATATCTTTTAAAAATATCACTTTCACCTCTGTACAGCCCCTTTCCTGGAACAATGGAACAGTATGCAGAATATTTTCAAATTAATTCCTGTACGTTTCCCTGTAACGTAAGAAAAGCAGTAACTCCTCCGAGGGTATTTCATGTTCCTGGTTATCCTGCTCTTTCAGGTAGAGCCTGACTTTATCGTTAATTCCCTGGTCAAGACGGCTAAAACTCACACCTACCCTGTTGCCCAGAAGATAAGAATAAAGAACCAGATTGCTGAGAACATCAAGGATCAGTCTCTCCGGCCCGTTATACATAGCCTGGAAAAGCTGTGCTGTCCACTGCAAAATACCGCATTTAAGACGCTCGATAAGGCGGATATTCTTAATAATATCTTCCTCCATCAGCCTCTGCCTCCCTAGAAAGAGTTCGCTGCCGGCCATCAATATCCTGCCCCAATAGCAAATGGAAGTAACTACCGTAAAAAAGGCGGCAACCCTAACGAGCCACCGCCTGATACTTTACTCGGAAGTATACGGCAACAGCGCCATCTGCCTGGCTCTTTTTATAGCAACGGTCAGTTGCCGCTGGTGCTTGGCACAATTGCCTGAAATCCGGCGGGGCAGTATTTTCCCCCGATCCGTGATAAAACGGCGCAACCTTTCAAACTGCTTGTAATCAATGTATTCTACATTGTCAACACAAAAACTGCAGATTCTTTTTTTGCCTTTGCGTTTTTCCTTACGCATATATCTAGCCAATAGTACCGGCCATCCTCCTTTTATTTTTTTTTTAGAAGGGCACATCCTCATCCTTTATTTCCAAATCCTCTCCTACAAAAGCGTCGAAACTATCCTCCTGGTGAACAGGGCTGCTTTCCTTCCGGCTATCCAGGAAAAAGACATTGCCGGCAACTACCTCCGCTGCCGTCCGCCTGATTCCTTCCCGATCATCGTATGAGCGGATCTGCAGCCTGCCCTCGACAGCTACCTGCCTGCCTTTGGAGAGGTTATTGGCACAGATTTCGGCCAGCTTTCTCCAGGTAACAATCCTTATAAAATCAGTTTCTCTTTCGCCCTTCTGATTAACAAAGGGCCGATCCACGGCCAAGGTAAAGTTGGCTACAGCAACCCCACCAGCCGGAGTGTATCTTAATTCCGGATCCTGCACCAGCCGGCCTATTAAGATTACCTTGTTTAACATGGTTCCTCCTCCCATAACATTTGCTCTCAAGTCTCAGGGAACCGACATAATGGTTGTTTCTCCCAAATAAAAAGATGTACAAAAAGCCAGGGGAAGAGTTACTCTTCCACGTTAGTCTCCTGTACATTCTGCGGGACCTCTTCTTCGTTTTTCTGCTTCTTTTTTTCTTCGTGCATACGGACCACAATGTAACGAAGATAACCTTCGTTGACCTTAAAGAAATGGTCCAGCGCAGCAACGACCTCACTGGGAGCCTGCAGATTTAAAATAGTATAAAAGCCTTCCTTAAAATCTTTAATTCCATAGGCCATCTTCCGCTTTCCCATTTTTTTTACAGAAAGCACTTCGCCCTTTTCTTTCTCCACTAATTCCTTAACTGCATTAATGGCTCCTTCCAGCTCTTCGCCTTCCAAGTCAGGCTGGACAATAAACATCACTTCATATAGCGGCATCGGTTCACCTCCCTTCGGACTGGACGGCCCCCATATCAGGGAGCAGGGATTAATGCAGGTAAAATCATAACATATCGCCCTTGTTAAATCAAGCGGCATACAAAAAATACAACAAAATATTCCACCTGGCGTTTTATCTTTTTACATTGTCTTCGTCCGCTCATTTCGGACATACTCCATAAGGCTTTT
>DLUO01000085.1:0-2118 GCA_003444595.1 Bacillota bacterium | reverse complement strand
CCGGCAATCGGTGTTGAGATAATCATTCCCAAAATACCGGCAAGCTGCTGCCCGATTAACAGACTGACGAGTAAGGTAACAGGTTTGAGCTTTACTGCCCGGCCCAGCAAAAGCGGAGATAATACAGCCCCATCAATGCTCTGCACACAAACGTAAATGGCGATAACGATTATCGTGGAAGGCGCCTGGGGTGAAAAGCTAAGGAGAACTGCAGGAATTGCCGCAATGATCGGGCCGATACAAAGGATTATGTTAAGGACGCCCGCCACAATCCCCAGCAATAATGAATGGGGCATACCAAAGGCGTACAGCAAAATTCCGGTAAGCAAACCGACGATAGTACAGCGGACAATATTTCCGCGCATAAATTCGCCGATGTTAAGGTCGATAATGTGGAGCACATCTTCTGCATATTTTTCATATCTGGAAGGTATTAATTTTAGGACAGCCTTTCTTACATGATTAAAATCATATAAAAGATAAAAAACAACCAACAACACGAAAAATAGATCTGAAATACCTGAGATTAGCGAGAAACTTACAGTAGTTATCTTTTTAGTAATATTTTCCAGAAGAGGCTGCAGGTTGGATGAAAACTTCGAAAAAGAACTCATAAGCCTGGGATCTAAATCAAACTGTTCGAGAAACTCGGAGAACTCCTCGATATAGCGCTGCAATTGCCGGATATAAAAAGGAAAGTCGCTTACAATGGCCCGTATTTCTAACTGGACAACCGGAACAACCAAACACGCCAGTGCTACAATAACCATAACAAAAAAAAGGAAAGTAAGGATAACGGCAAAAAAATGAGAAAAACGGAAACGTTTTTTGAGGTATTCTGCTATGGGAAAGAGCACATACACGATTAGTAAACTGATCATACACAGCTTTATTACCCAGGAAATACGCAGTAGGAACCAGAGTAAACCAGCGAACAAAGCAATTAAAGCGACTATTTTGATAATGTTTTTAGAACCGCTGTCTTCCATCATAATCCTGCCTTTCTTAATACCAATAGAGCAAGTTTATCAGATTAACCGCATGAGAAAATTGACCTATTTAGAACCCTATTACACTTTAAACCGGAAAAAGGCTATATCTCCATCTTTTAAAATATATTCCTTCCCCTCCAGTCTTAAAAGACCTTTTTCTTTCGCTGCGGCAAGAGAGCCTGCATTTAACAGCTCATCCCAGGGTATTACTTCGGCTGCTATAAAACCTCTTTCCATGTCACCATGAACTTTACCCGCTCCCTTGCGGGCTGTAGTGCCCTCTATTACGGACCAGGCTCTGGCTTCTTTCCCTTTAATGGTAAAAAAGGTAATTAAACCCAAGTAATCATAGCCAAGTTTGACCAGCTTGTCCAAACCCATCTCTTTAAGTCCGTATTCTTCCATATAAAACGATTTCTCTTCTTCAGGCATCTCTTCCAGTTCCCCTTCCAGAAACCCGCAGATACTGATTACAGGAGCACCTTCCGCGCCGGCCAATTTCTCAACTTCCTTGACTATTTCAACCTCTTCAGCGGCCAGCTCTTCCTCGCCAATGTTGACAACATAAATAACAGGTTTGGATGTTAAAAGCTGCAGCTTTTCAATAATCTCTTTTTCGCTCTCACTAGCGGCAAATGCTCTGGCCGTTTTTCCTGAATCAAGATGCCCTGCCAATCTTACAAGGAGTTCCTTTTCTTCTGCCAGTTCCTTGTTCCCGCCTTTGGCTGTGCGCTGCACCTTTTCCAGCCTTTTTTCCAAGAAGGAAAGATCAGCTAAAATAAGTTCTAATTTCACGATCTCAATATCCCTGACGGGATCAATTTCCCCGGATACATGGGGAACATCGGGAGAGCGAAAACCTCTTACAACATGGAGCAGCATATCCATCTCCCTTATGTGCGCCAAAAACCGGTTTCCCAGGCCTTCGCCTTTACTCGCCCCTTCTATCAGACCGGCAATATCGACTATATTCAATGCTGCCGGGGTTATTTTTTCTGAGGATACCAGTTCAGCGACTTTAATAAGGCGCTCGTCCTTGACAGGAACAATTGCCCTGTTTGGTTCTACTGTTGAAAAAGGAAACTTTGCCCTCTCCACGGCCAATCCGGAAAGTGCTGTGAAAAGC
>DLUO01000088.1:11209-15015 GCA_003444595.1 Bacillota bacterium | reverse complement strand
TATCGCCCATGCCGGGCGCACATACAAAAAGGGAACAGCAATTCGCTGTTCCTTTTTATTATATTAGCTATAAATCAGTTAAACTATTAAACGATCTGTTTTTTCCCAACGTACTTTTCCCGCAGGGCCGGCTTGTCGATTTTCCCGGTTACATTACGCAGAACGTTGGCAAAGACGATCTTTTCCGGCCACTTGTATTTAGCCAGTCCCTGTTCAGCACAGAAATTTACTATTTCCTGCTCTGTCATCGTTTCTCCGGGATATAGCTGCACGATTGCCATTGCTATCTCTACCAGACGCTCATGAGGATAGCCTATTACAGCCACATCGGCTATTTTGGAATGACGGCGCAATACATCTTCAATCTCTACCGGAAAAATATTTTCGCCCCCTCTGATGATTAGATCTTTCTTCCTGTCGGCTATATAAATGTAACCATCCTCATCCATTCTAACTAAATCTCCTGTATAAAGCCAACCATCCCTAAGGGCGATAGAGGTCATCTCCGGGTTTTTAAAGTATTCTTTCATGTTCCGTGGCCCTTTAAGCAAAAGTTCACCGACTGTACCGACGGGAACATCTTTGCCGTCTTCATCTACTACCCTTGCCATAACATTAAAGGTAGGTTTACCGATCGATCCAGGATGAGTCAAAACGTCTTCATCATAAAGGTTTATCGTCCCTCCTCCTCCGCCTTCCGTAATACCGTAAATATTCCCTGTCTTAAAGGGAAAGATTTTTTTCATGTCCTGATATAAAGATGACGGAACAGGTTGCGCGCCAATTACAATACTTCCCGTTACATGAGAAAAATCATATTTGTTAAGATCTATATCCCCTTTTTTAATCGCATTTACTGTATCGGACATGGTGGGGACTGTAACCCAGCCATTATTCACTTTCTCCTCACAGATGGCATCCAGCAAATATTCAGGTTTATTTAGCTCCAGCTGGATAATAATTTTGCCGCCGGCCATATATGAAGGAAAAGAGAGAAAGAAACTTCCACTGTGATAAAAAGGATGCGGCGCTAGGTATACAGTTTCATGCCCTTCAGCATAAGTTAAGGCATTGCCGATACCTATGTGATTAAGTGTTTTATGAGCCTGGCAAACAGGCTTCGGGGGTCCGGTCGTCCCGGAGGTGAACATTAATTCTGCAGGGTCGTCGTCATCAACCTCGACGATAATATCTTCACTGTCAGCACTTTTAATGATCTCCTCATAGGAAATCATATCAGCAAAAACATTATTGCCAACACAAATATACTCTTTTATGCTCCCCATTTCTTTTTGAATAGGTTGGACCTTGGGCAGGAATCCATCCCCCATAATTAAAGCGACAGGTTCGCAGGCATCAGCAGCATATTTTATGTCGATACTGGCAAAGCGGAAATTCAAGGGAACCGCCACTGCACCAACTCTCAAAATGGCATGAAAGGTAATCACCCACTCCAGGCTGTTCATCTGCAGATGAAGAACAAAATCACCTTTTTTTATGCCCAGATTCTTTTGCAGGTAATTGGCAACTTTATTAGTTTTTTCATTAAACTCTTTCCAGGTAAGCACCCTTCTCAGATTCTTGGACGGTGTACGCTCCACTAAAAATTCCTTGTCAGGAAATTTCTTGGCATTGATTATGCCATACCGGGCGAAGTTCATCCAGCATACCCCCTTAATCTTTAAGATTCATTTTTTCTCCTTAAAGGGTTCAAATTTGCATTAATATGCACATCTAAGTCTATATTTTAATCAATATTTAGACATTAGTTTCATGCGTAAATTATTTAATATTTTCTAATATTAATTTGCGTTAGAATAAATTATTTAAAATACATTTTGCCTAGATTCGCACTATTCTTACAATATAAGTTACAGGGCTCGGAAGGATGGCGGCAAGGCGCGACTTCTAAAACGCTCAGTACTTCCGCTATCGTCATCCTTCCGGTTCTCTGTTCCAATTTCGTTCTTGTATATTCTATGCTACTTCTACCTGTCTGCCTGCAAGGAACGCTTTTTTATTCAGTTCCTGGAACTTTGGCGGCACCATACGCTCGATAACGCCAAGCCAGACATCTTCCGCTCCACCTAGCTGTTTGGAAAGAACACCCAGCAATACAACACCGACCATGGCCGGGTTGCCCAGTTCGCTGGCTATTTCAGTGGCATTTACCCATAATACTTTATCAGAATTAGCCTTTATCAATGATTCAATTTCTGCTTCCGAAGGGTACCTGGCTTTTCCAAGGTTTACCGCCGGAGGCGGTATGCGGTAACGGTTAATAATCACAACTGAATCTTTTTTTAAGAAAGACGACCACCGGCCTGACTCCAGCATCTCAAATCCCAGCAGGATGTCCACTTCGCCCTGTTCAATGACGGGTGAATAAACCTTTTCCCCCCAGCGGACATGGCTCTCTACCGTGCCTCCACGCTGCGCCATACCATGTACTTCGGCTTTCTTGACATCATAACCCAGTTCCAGTCCGACTTCGGCAAGTATGTTACTGGCTAGAATGGTGCCCTGGCCGCCAACGCCGGCCATTAATATATCTACTTTTTGCATTTTGTCTACCTCCTTCCCGCCTGGTTTTTTTACCGGCTTATTGCCTCCGAGGGGCAAACTTGGATACAAAGCCCGCAGCCGTTACATAAAATGGGATCAATGGTAACATGATCCTCAGCCTGCAAGAGAGGGGGACAGCCCAACTCCAGGCAAGCTCCACAGTTGACACAGGCGTCCGGGTCTACTGCGGGAGGCGTGCTTTTCTCCCTGGTATAGAGCACACATGGCCTCTTGGCAACGATCACCGAGGGCTGACCGCTGCTCAGGTGCTCTTCCAGGACTTTAGCCAACCCATCAAGATCATAGGGGTCACATACATCCACTTTCTCAAATCCAATGCTGCGGACAAACTTCTCGAGATCGACCGCTACAGTCTTTTTTTTCTGTAAGGTGATACCCGTCCCCGGATGCTGCTGGTGTCCGGTCATTGCTGTAACGCTGTTGTCGGTAATGATAGCCGTAACGTTGCTTTCGTTGTAGAGAACGTTAATTAAGGGATGGATGCCGGCATGGAAAAAGGTGGAATCACCGATAACAGCCACTACGCGATCTTTTACGCCGGCTTTCGCTACGCCGTGGGCAACTCCAATGCTGGCGCCCATACAACCGCAGGTATGCATGGCGCTCAAAGGCGGAGCTACTCCTAATGTATAGCAGCCGATATCGCCTAGGACCAGTACACCGGCTTCACGGAGAACGTGGAATAATCCGCGATGCCCGCAGCCGGGACAGAGGATCGGCGGTCTGATGGGCAACTCTACGGAAGCAGGTGTGGTGGCAGCAGCTTCAGAGGGGGCAATCGCTTCTTTTATGAGGCCGGCAGTCGCTGCACACTGCCGAATAAGTGTTGGGCTGAATTCGCCGATCATGGGGAAAATGTCTTTTCCTCTAGCTTCTATCCCCATCAGGCGAATCTGCTCCTCAAAGAATGGATCCAGTTCTTCGATTACTATTACTGTTTTTACTCTGGAGGCAAACTCGCGAATAAGTCTCTCGGGAAGCGGGTAAACCATGCCCAGCTTTAGAAATGTGGCCTGTGGAAATACTTCGCGGGCATACTGGTAAACTGAACCGGCGGCAACAATGCCCAGCGTATCATCACCCGGCTCAATACGGTTTATGGGCAGGGTTTCGGCATACTCAGCCAGCTTTTTTATCTTCTCCTCCACTACAGGGTGACGCCGCCGGGCATTGGCCGGCACCATGACGAATTTGCCGGCATTCCGTTCATACAGAGGCGG
>DLUO01000088.1:9621-10981 GCA_003444595.1 Bacillota bacterium | reverse complement strand
ACAAATTGCTTGGCTTCCTCACTGTCGGAGGGTTCCAGCATCGGTAGTTTGGCAAATTTGGCATAGTTTCGGTTGTCCTGTTCATTTTGTGAACTGTGCATGCCGGGATCATCTGAGGAAACAAGAACAAGCCCGCCTTTCAGGCCGGTATAAGAGACATAAAATAGTGAATCAGCCGCTACGTTGACACCTACATGCTTCATGGAAACCAGAGCTCGCGTCCCGGCATAGGCCGCACCGATGCCTACATCCATGGCTACTTTTTCATTGGGAGACCACTCTGCATGAACCCCGGGATAACGCGAAAAGTTATCCATGATCTCTGTACTCGGGGTCCCCGGATAAGCAGCACCTACCCTAACACCGGAGAGGTAAGCACCATAGGCAATGGCTTCATTTCCAGTCATCAGTTTTTTCATTACTCTCCCCCTTCCTTTTTTTAAATACTGCCATAGTATCCTATTTTGACCTTAACTGCTCAAAAAACGGTTCCAGCTCGGCTCTTACCTGTGACTCGGAAAAGAACCGTAAATCGGACATATCTGCCTCGAAAACCGCCCCTGGCAGCCCGGTTAGCTTGCTGATAATGTTGCGCTTATCATACAGTCCAAAGGCATTGGGTTTGCAGCTGCGGTTGGAAAAAAGAACAAATCCGTCACAATTATATTTTTTCATGAAGTTGATTTTAAGCTGCACACGGTAATCAAAACAGCGGTTTACAAATTCTCCAATATAGTTTTCTACTAAGCTTTCTAAAGGCCTATCCATATCAAAAGAATACGCCCAGGAATGCGTATACTGCGAAACTGCCACCAGGGCGTGATGTTCGGCAAAGAAATCTGAAAACCAGCGCAACTTGGGCCACAGGGGAATATGATCAAAGTATACTTTATAGCGTTCTTCAGGTATAGCTGGAATCCCTTCTTTGATTCTTTCATCAACTTCCTCTTTTAGTGCCCGGTAATAGGTTACAGCTACTTCTGTACCTCTCCAGGTTACTATAGGTGCCATATGGAAACAGGCATCAAAAAAGCCAAACGGGGCCGGCTTTAAGGCAGCCGTGTCAAGGATCTCGTTCCACAGGCGGCATGCTTCGTTGGATAAACGCAGCACTTCTTTTAAGCGGTCATAATCAAAGGGCTTGCCGGTAAATTCCTCCAAGAAAGAAATTAATTCCTTCAATTGCGCGATGAAATACTGTTCACTTAGTTTATCAGGTTCATGACCCATTTGCGGTGCATCAAGAAGAAAATAGGGAGCATGGTAAAAGCGGCTGGCTACTTCAAACCATTTGGACAGGCTGCCGCATTGTGTATTACAGCAAAACAGCAGGTCAGGTTTGACTATTTCACCAACCGGA
>DLUO01000088.1:4854-9461 GCA_003444595.1 Bacillota bacterium | reverse complement strand
GTTTTCCGGATAATAGGGGAACAATCCGGCAGCATAAATAATCTCCACCGGAGCAACGGCCGTGATCCAGACTACGGGAATACCTTTTTCCCGGGCTTCTTTCCCTTCCCGATAGTATTTGGCCATGAGTTCTTTCATGAAAGCTGCCGTTTTAAATGTCTTTCGCTCAGTCATTTATAATCCCTCCCACCATTTCCAGAAAAGCCTGAACCCTGGTGCGAATTTGGCCCAATGAGGTTGCCCCGAACTCCGTTTCAATGCGTATGGTCGGAATACCGGCTTTCTCCAGCGTTTGAGCATTGTCATAGTAGTCGTAATTCTCCGGCTCGCAATACTTGAGGTGCAGGAATATCACTCCCTGGGCTTTTTTTTGCACAGCCATTCTGGAGAGAAAATATCTCCTGGGATTCCGTGCCAGATCATAGCCGGCAAAGGGTATCCTGTTTAATTGCCGATCGGCTAGCGCCTCCAAAGGTTCAACGTCTTCTTTTACTTCGCCGTCAATATATCGAAAACCGTTTTGCAGATCGTCCCCTACAATTATTCCCCCGCTTTCTTCCAGATAATCCAGGAGCTCAAATGGTTCCAGCAGTGTCCCGGAAATGATTAGACGAGTATATTCGCCGGGGGGAGTTGTTTCTCCTTCTAGAGTCTTTAACAATTCCGTCAACAACTCGTTTACTTTTTCTCTGGGCATGAGCATGGAACCCTTGAGCAGGGTATACAGCACTTTAGCGCTTAAAGATGTAGGGTTTTGCTCGTGGATAAGATAAAGTTTGCGCAGTAAAGACCTGTTACGATTATATAGCTTAATGCTGTTTTGCAATTCTTCGGTTGAAATCTGTGCCCCGCGGTAAATTTCCAGTTGCTCTTTAAGCCGCGCCAGTTCACCGATAAGGTATTCCCTGGCACTGGGCCGGTTAACCTGTCGCGGCAACCGGAAATTCTGTAAAAACGGAAGAGGACTGGCATGTTGCCAGATGCCCAGGACCATGCGTGTGGTATCACAGGTTTGTGGTATAATCAACCCGTCAAGGAAATCCAGTTTTCTTTCCAGCGCCAGAGCAAGGCTGCTGCGTACAAAAGAGCAGGCCCAGATCTGCAGATGTGCATTGGCACGGTCCAACCGACTCCGCCCTCCACAAATGCCATAAGGTAGGAAGCCGGCTGCGTGGATTAGCTCTTCGGGAACATCTGTCAGAAGAAAGCCAATTATTTTCCCGTTCTTTTCCTTTTTCCACTGCCGCGCCTGCCAATCCGGGTTCTCTGCTACCTTTTGAAAAAGTCCGATTATTTCTGCTTTGTCCAACAGGTTCTCTCCTTTCTGGGAATAATAATGTATGCGTTTTCGTTTTATTAACAATCACTTTAACTTCTGCCAGCCTCAAAGCCCGGAGCCACATGAAGTAAAGGCTCGCCTTTTAAAAAACGGTCAATATTTTCAACAAATATTCCTCCAAATCTTTTGGCATACATATCGGTCCAGCTGGATATGTGTGAAGTAATAACAATATTTTTTGTGTTCCACAGTTCATCTTCCGGAGGCAAGTACGAAGGCAACGGGTTTTTGATCCACTGGGTATCATTGGCTGCTCCGGCAATCCAACCTTCATTAAGCGCCTTCATTAGCGCTTCTTTAACAATTAATGAGCCACGTGCACAGTTAATCAGATAAGCGTTTTTCTTCATCAGCTTAAAACGTTCTTCATTCATCATCCCAAGGGTTTCCGGCGTTTCAGGACAGGACAGCACCACAAAATCACTCTGTTTAATAACCTCGTCTACCTCGCTGTTAAGATACATCTGGTCAACATAAGGAATAGACATAATACGGATATCGGTGCCGATTACTCTCATATCAAAAGCTTTGGCCCTTTTGGCGATTTCCCGCCCAATTCCCCCAAGACCGATAATACCCAGAGTTTTTCCGTAAAGCTCCTCGCCGCGAATGCGAATAAACTTTTTCTCCCTCTGATTATCCCACAGCTGGTTATATTTTTTCGCCAGATTTAGCATAAGCCCCAGAGTAAATTCCGCCACAGGTATCGCTGATCCACCGGGAAGATGTAACAGCGGAATATGTTTGGGTATCTTTCCCCATTTTTCCCAGTGATCATAACCGGAGCTAAAAGTCATTATCCACTGTAAATCCTTCATTTCCGGCACTCTTTCAACAATCATCCCACTGCCGATAATATGAGTATCCAGATACTCATCGGGAATCGCTGCACCGTTCTGGGAAAGCCGAATACGTATTTCACCCCTGGCCACTTTATCAGGAAAACGTTCTTTTATAAGCTGTTCATATTCGTCTGGTGTACCTAAACCGGGTTGCAAAACCACTAGAATATTTAACGGATTGATAGCAACCATAAGAAAAGACACCTCCACAATTTTGATTTACGTCTCAATCCCGACAGACCATACTACCATTTTCCATCACGGGATTGAAACCGTATCTTCTCCAAAGAATTTATAGTAGAGGTATCCATGCTACCATACTTCTAATAATAAACTTAATTGGCCGGGCTGCACCTCCTCCCAATAAAACGTTTTACGGACTTTTCTTGAAAGCACTTATTTATTCAGTGCAACATTCCGTATATAAAAGGAACTAAATTAGTTAGTTATTGATGCTAAATTCAAACGTTTAACAATTGATTCAACATTTATAACAAAAATTCCTGCTAACTTTTTATTAATTATATTTTTATATTCAACTTGACGGCGTGGAAAAAGGCAAATTCAAAAGCGCTGCGGCATTAATGCCTAAAATTTTTCTTTTGGCCTCTTCACTGAGAGGAAGCTGCCGGATTTGTGCAATATTTCCTCCAAGATCGCTCAATCCCGGCCAATCCGACCCAAATAACACCTTGTTTGCATTTTTCTCTAATTCGGGAAAATAATCCAGCAATTTTTGTGGTGGCAACCCTGAGAGTTCCATATAAACATTATCATGTATTCGTGACAGGAAAAAGGCCCTGTCGTACCAGAAACCTCTGCCGCTATGGGCAAGAACTATTTTCAAATGAGGAAAATCAACGGCAATATCATCCAGATAAAGAGGGTCTCCATATTTTAACCTGGCCCCCTTAAAAATGGACGAACCGGTATGAAACACTACCGGAATCTGCAGTTCTTCAGCCAAAGAGTACAGGGGATACAAAGAAGGTTCATTGGGATAAAAATACTGGTAGGTAGGATACATCTTAAGGCCGCGAAAACCTGCTTCTATAAGTCGTTGAAGCTCGCTCCTCATATCGGAAACAAGGTAGGGATTGATACTGGCAAATGGTATTAAGGAATCAACATGCTCGCAAAATTTTAAAACATACTCATTGGAGCAAGTACCCGTTACCGCCGGACATAGCTCCGCCATCACCACTCCGTAGTCCACGAAATTTTCTTTTAGAAAGCCGGCAAAAAACCCCGGATCACGATTTGCCTCATAAAAGTCCGGCCAGTTTTTATTCGCATGTAGGCCTTTCACCCAATTTAAGGCACTTTCGTCAAAATGCTCGTAGCTTATCGGATGGATGTGAAAATCAATTACCGGGGAACTCATTTTACTTGATTCCTCCGCCAATTATCTTATTTAAGGTTATACTTCGGCAAGATCTAGCCGGTGCCCCCGCTTGTTCACGGTGAACACCGGCCAAATAAACAATCAATCTTTAACTATTTCCTATAATGCTTTAGTATTTCCGGGTCAAGCTGTTCTAAACAGGTAAAAATTCATAGCTTACCTGTCCGTTAGGCAGTTTATTGATTACTGCTTTTACCGCCATCCCTACACTGATCTCTTCCTCGGGAACATCCTTTTTGAAGCGACCGAAAACTTTGGTCCCGTTGTAATCTACCAGAGCCAGTATATAGGGCACATCCGATTCAAATCCGGTAGGACCATAGTTCACTTTGGTAAAACTTATCAAACTCCCCTGGCCTTCCACCTTAAACCATTCCATATCATCGCTCAAACAAAAGCTGCAATCAGCACGCGGCGGGAAAAAAACACGGCCGCATGACCGGCACTTAGTCCCGCGCAACTCCCCTTTTTCAAGGTATTCCACAAACCCATCCGCCTTGGTCTGGGAAGTAAAACTTATTTGCCCGAATTTTTCAAAACCCATAGCTACCTACCTCCCAAAAATGGTGACGTTACCGTAAATCCCGACACCACCAATATTATGGACCAAACCTATTTCCGCCCCGGGCACCTGTATATCTCCCGCTTCGTTACGCAACTGTAAAACGATAGTACGAACCTGCGAGCCGCCTGTGGCTCCAATAGGATGCCCTTTGGATAACAGGCCGCCGTCTACATTGACGGGAATTTTTCCACCGATATAGGTTTCACCTTCACGGATTAGTTCCACTCCCTTGCCCGGTTCAGCAAAACCAAGATTCTCATAAGCCATTAACTCTGCGATAGTAAAGCAGTCATGAACCTCAGCCACATCAATATCCTGTGGTCCTACACCGGCCATTTCATAGGCCTGTTTCGCAGCTTCACGGGCACAGCTAAGGCCATACAGAGTGTCCCGCCCGGTCATAGTTAAAGAAGCGGTTGCCGAACCGAGACCCAGTATCCAGACAGGTTTTTTAGA
>DLUO01000088.1:0-4665 GCA_003444595.1 Bacillota bacterium | reverse complement strand
TTCTAATCCCTTGCGGTATACGGCTTTTTCATTCAGGGCGCCGTACTTTGCCGCTTTGAGACGGATTAAAGCCAGATCCTTTTCAGTGCTGCCGTACTTAGCAAAATGGGCCCGTGCATGCATGGCATAATAAGCGGGCATCATCGTTCCGAAGGGGGATTCCCACATAATATCCGCCCCGCGCCCCATACGTTCCTGTGAATCGGCAGAAGTTATCTCCGACATCTTCTGGAAACCCAAAACCAAAACAATATCATGCAAACCAGATTTAATCAGTGAATAGGCAACCCTCAGACCGGTAGTACTTGATGAACATACAGTTTCTACGGTAAAAGTAGGTTGCGGATTCAGTCCCAGATATTCGGCAATTAGACCGCCCGGGCTGCGCTGCTTGTCGTATTCAGGTGCAGAGCAAATTACGGAAGCGCCGATATCACTGTTACTTATCCCGGCATCTTGCATCGCTTCCCTGTAAGCCTCAAAGGCCAGTTCCCTTATGGAACCTTCGTATCCCCTTACAAAGGCGCTCTGCCCCACTCCGATGATGGCCACATCCTTTGGCATGGCTTGTTCCCTCCTTAAAATGTTTTACAGCATCACCATTCCACCGTCAATACAAAGCGTCTGTCCCGTGATATAACTGGATTCATCCGACGCAAAAAAGACTACTGCCGGGCCTATCTCTTCCGGCTGACCAAAACGTCCCATGGGCATGCGTTCCAGATATTTTTCACTTAACTTTGGATCATGGGCAATTTTGGCCGTCATATCTGTGTCAGCCATGGGAGCAATGGTATTAACCCTGATTCCATATTTGGCCAGTTCTTTTGCTGCAGATTTGGTTAAGGCGTAAATTCCGCCCTTGGCGGCTGTGTAATTTACCTGCCCGATAGTACCTATCAAGCCTGCTGATGAGGTAACATTAATTATAGAGCCTGACTTTTGTTTCATCATCGGCTTAGCTACAGCCTGTAGGCAGTAAAATGCACCTGTAAGGTTTATCCTGATTACATCATCCCACTGCTCAGCTGTCATGTTCCAGAGCATGGCCGGTTTATAGATACCTGCATTATTAAAAAGGACATCGACGCGTCCAAAATTACGCAAAGTATCCTCAACCATCTCCTCAACCTGGGACTGGTCGCCGACATCTACCCGCTTTACAAACACACGGCGCCCCATTTTTTCTATTTCCCGGACCAACTCGCTATCAGACTGAATACTGCGGCTAACCATAACCAAATCAGCGCCTTCACGAGCCAGTGCCAGGGCTACCGCTTCTCCAATCCCCTTTCGGGCTCCGGTTACAATAGCAACCTTCCCCTGCAGTCGCATCTAATCACCTCTTATACATTTTTTCTCCTGAAATCTTGGGCAACTTGCCTTTTAAATCATACAGCGGCAGCAGCCGGATGTTAGTTAGGCCATAGTGCGAAACCGGCTTTCCCCCTCCTTTCCCAGCCTTGGTCGCTATAATCGTTATAATTGCTATAATTACTATAATTTCGTCAAGAAGCTGGAAAACTCCTTCTGTCTCGGAAACATTTTATAAAGCTTCTTAATTCCCTATTATGGAGTAAATAAGGATATGCATGTAACAATTTGCGGAAATGCCATTAAAAGAACGAGGCATATTATTATGGCCGCTAAAAAAGGCCATATCCCTTTAAAAATTGTTTCCAGGGGTATATCACCGGCAACCCCCTTGATGATATATACATTCATACCTACAGGGGGCGTTATTACTCCCATTGCTACCACCAGAACAATAACTACCCCAAACCAGATGGGATCATAGCCCAAAGTTGTTACTGCTACAGGATAAAATATGGGTATAGTAAGAAGGACCAGAGCAAGGGCATCAATGAAACAACCTAACAGCAAGTATATCCCCAGGATAATCGCCATCACAGCAAACGGTGGCAGCGCAAGGCTTCCAGCCCAGCTTGCCAACAAAAAGGGAATACGGCTTACAGCCATAAAACGGCCAAAAATAACTGCACCGGCTACCAGGAACATAATCATGGCCGTGGTCCTGGTAGTATCCGAAAGTGTCTTTGTAAATGACTCCCAGCTCAATTGTTTTTCTAGAATAGTTAAGACCAGTATGGACCCGGCACCTACCGCCCCTGCTTCAGTAGGAGTGAACCATCCGGCGAACAACCCCCCTAAGGATAAGGAAAAAATAGCGATTACTTCCCAGAGGCCTCCTTTAAGTGCCTCAATCCTTTCCTTCCAGCTTGACTTCGGGCCAGGAGGCCCCAGTTCAGGATGACGGCTGGTAAGAACAAAGATGGTTCCCATGTAAAGTAGCATAAGGAGAATACCCGGTATAATCCCTGCCATAAAAAGTTTGCCGATAGACTGCTCTGTCGCTATTCCATAGACAATAAAAATTACACTGGGTGGAATTAATACTCCCAGAGCCCCTCCGGCAGCGACACTGGCCGTAGAGAGAGAAGCATCATAATGATATTTTTTCATCTCCGGCAGGGAAATAGCTCCGATCGTCGCAGCCGTAGCCGTATTTGAACCGCAAACAGCTCCAAAAAGTGCACATGCCGCCTGGGTAGCAATGGCCAGACCGCCGGGAAGATGCCCGACAAGTTTATAGGCGAAGCCAAATAACCTGGAACCTATTCCGGAATAAAAAGCCAGGAACCCCATCCACACAAACATGGGAATAACGCTTAGCGAATAAGAGGAAAATGTGTGAAAAATGTCTTTTGCTACAACCCTGAAAGCTGCTTCCGGTGAAGCCAAGCAAGTGAACCCTACAAATCCTACCAGGGCCATTCCATAAGCAATGGGCATGCGCAAGATTAATAGAAAGAAAAAAACAGCTATGCCAATTAAGCCAACCAATAGAGAACTCATCCTTTAACCCCTCTCTTCATAAAACCTGCCAGTTTAACCAGTACAACTAGAGAAAGCATAAACAGACCAACAGCGACAAGATAAATAAAGGGATAAAATATGGTCTTGGTAGTAGGAGATACCTCACCGCTGACAATCATACTGTAAGCGTATTTCCCCATATGCCAGGTAGAAAGGCTTAAAAAGATAAAGGCGATAAAACCGGTAATAACATCTACACCCGCCTGTATTTTCGAAGAAAAGCGTTCTAAAACAAAGCTAACGGCAATATGTCCGTTCTGAACAGCACAATAGGCCAGGGAAAATCCGATTGCCACCGCTGTTAAAAAACCAACATATTCATAGGTGCCCAGAATAGGGCTCTTTATTAAAAGACGTAAAAGGATATTACTTACAGTCAAGGCCATCACAGCCACAATTCCCCACCCGGCAAGAATATCAAATAATTTGCTTATTCTGCAAACTATGCTTTCGCACCTCTTTAACAAAACATGACACCTCCAAGGATTAAAAGAGCTATGCCATTCGGAACTTATCCGGAACTTGTTAGGAGCTTGTTAAGAAAGTTCCAGACGAATATTTAATCTAGTTGTATAGATCATTATACTGGTCGGCAAGTCTTTTTACGATGTCAAGTGCCTGCTCTCCAGGGAGACCTTTCCCTTCCATATCTGTCACGAACTCATCCTGAATTGGTTCTATAAGGGCAATCCACCTGGCGGCTTCTTCTTCCGAAAGGCTGATAAGTTCCGGGTTGCTTTGCTCCATGGCAAACTGTAAGGCAGACTCGTTCTGCATATCCCATAACCCCATAGCAACTTCTTCATGGACAGCCGCATTAGCCTCTTCGATAGCCGCCTGTATTTCAGGGGGCAGAGAGCTCCATATATCCATATTCATCGTGACAAAAAATAAAGTATTGTAAAGAAACGGGGTAAATGTTATATAATCAGTAACTTCAGCATGTCTCCATCCCTCCAGCACTTCAATGGGAGCAAGGTTACCTTTAACTACACCTTTGGATAAGGCTTCATATGTCTCGGACTGCGCCATGGCTACAGGAATTGCCCCCAACGATTGAAGTGTTTTAGCGCTTAATCCGGTCGCCCGTATTTCCAATCCTTTTAAGTCTTCAAGGTTTCGGACCGGAACTGTTGTAAACAAATCGCCCGGTCCGGTAGCCAGCGCCATCATCAACCTGGTATCCTGGATTTCTTGAGGGTTTAGCTCTTTAATTCCCTCCCAGGCTACTTTACTGGCTACTTTAGAATTGCTGTAAACAATACCTGGCAGTTCAAAAGCCTCCAAAAGAGGAAAACGTCCCCTTGTATAGGAAAAGCAAGAGAGACCCAGGTCGGTTATACCTGTTACAACACCGTCATATATTTCTTCTGCGGTAAGCAACGTCTCACCAGGGTAACTGGTTATCGTCACCATTCCACCTGTCCCTTTGCTGACAGCCTCTGACCATTTTTTAACAAGTTCCGTTTCAGCAGGGTGTGTGGCAGGGAAAAAATGTGCAAGCTTAAGTTCGATAGCTGTCATGGTTTCATAGTTTAACCCGGCAGCTTCGCCATGCCCTTTCTCAGATGCTTCCGGTAAGGAGCAACCCGTAAACAAACACGCCACAAACAATATAAACAACATGCCAACAATATTCCCTTTTTTCAAAGTACGGACCTCCCTTTTGTTTTTTAATTGCTTTTTTTATTAATTATCCACTGGTAAGCGTAAGTAGTCTGCTCCCTCTCTCACCCCCATCTTATAAATTAGGATAGGGGGCGGCTT
>DLUO01000165.1 GCA_003444595.1 Bacillota bacterium | reverse complement strand
CGCTGCTACATTTCCATAGGATGTCCGCCGCCGGCAGCGCGAACATGGAAGTGAGCTCTGCCGGGAAGGCCAATCGAGAGCCCGCGCTGAGCTGCAAAACCTGCCTCAAGCGAACCCCTAAGCGAGCCCCAACCTTCGCCACCCCTATTTTCAAGACTAGGGGAGATGGATGGCCACAGTGCCGGTATCATTCTTTTCACAGCCTTTACGGCCTCAAATGGCCCAGAGCAACCACACCTCCGGAAAACAGCGAAACGAAATAAGTAAAAAAGCGCCACACCACGACAAAAATTCCCAAAACAGAAGAGGGAACAAAATAAGCAAATAAGGTGGCCAGGCTCAACTCTGTGACCCCGCTTCCTCCGGGCACCGGAACATAAATAATAATCATTTGAATTACAATCTGCCAGAGTAAAGACTGCAGGAAAGGCGCCTGTTCATTAAGTCCAAGTAAAATTATAGGGGCAATACTGAAAAAACAGGACCAAAAGGCCACCGTCAACAGGCTGATTATGAGAAGGTTTACCCATTTAAAGCGGTTAAAAGAGCGGGTTGAATGAAAAAACTCTTGCATCTCCCGGCCTAAAAAAAGATATGCTTTTTGTCCTACAGGCTTTTTGAATAAATATTTCCCACAGGGCAATGATCCTATTTTTTGCAAGGCCAAGTTTAAAAGCATTGGTTTCCATAAGATGATCAGCAGCGCCAGTACTGTTATAGCAGAAATAAAGACGGCATAGGCAAATACACTGTTAAGGAAGGTAGGTGCCAAATGGCCTCTAAAAACCGCAAATAATACAATAGCTGTAACGGTAAAAAGTAACTTGGTTAAAAAAGAACGCGCCAAAGTAATCGCGGATGATTCACCCAGGGAAAGGCCATGCCTGCTCAGGGCATAAATATGAGTCGGCCATTCTCCGGCTGCCCAGGGTGTTACCGAAGCAAAAAAATATGTTAATAAATAAACCTGCATGGCCTTAAAGAGAGTTATGTCTACATGATCGCTGAACGTACGCACCAGCATCCTGATGCGCAGCCCTTCAATTATCCAGAGCAGAAAAACCATAACCGCGGCAATTAAAAGGTATTCGCCTCTGACTTTCAACAAATTTTCCAGGGTATCCTCGTTAAAGTTACGTAAAAAGACAAAAAGCACTGCCGTTACACTCAATATCAGGGAAGCTGCCAATCCTTTTTTCCAGGC
This sequence comes from Bacillota bacterium, assembly GCA_003444595.1. Taxonomy (GTDB): domain Bacteria; phylum Bacillota; class Dethiobacteria; order DTU022; family UBA8154; genus UBA9862. The sequence continues at coordinate 4,978 of DLUO01000165.1, read as the reverse complement.
AGGAAGGTCCTTCGCCACTACACAAACTCCCTACTACCATTTTATTATATTTTATATTAGGGTTATCACCTGGATCCCCGCCTCGGCAAACAACTGGCGGGCCAGTTCATCGGGATACCCCTCTTTTAAAATAATCCTTGTTATTCCGGCATTGATCAGCATTTTTGCACATAAAGAGCAAGGATGATGTGTGCAGTAAAGATCCGCGCCTTTGATGGAAACTCCATGCAAAGCGGCCTGAATGATGGCATTTTGTTCAGCGTGCAGCCCGCGGCATAGTTCGTGACGCTCTCCCGAAGGAATATTTTTTTCCTGGCGCAGGCAGCCTATTTCCAGGCAGTGTTCCAGGCCGGTAGGGGCTCCGTTATAGCCTGTAGCGAGCAGGCGCTTTTCCTTGACCAGGACAGCACCCACTTGCCTGCGCAGGCAGGTTGATCGCCCGGCAACCACAGAAGCTATTTCCAAAAAATAACTATCCCAGGAAGGTCGTGGCATATGCGTTCCTCCTAAAGCTTATAAACCCTTTAAATATCGTTATATAACGGGAACCTGGTGCACAAATTCTGAACTTCCTGCTTTATCCGGGAAAGAGTCGCGGAATTATTTCGCTCATCAACAGCACGGCTGATCAGACCGGCGATAATTTCCATTTCTTTTTCCTTCATGCCGCGGGAAGTAACGGCCGGCGTTCCCAGCCTGACCCCGCTGGTAACAACAGGGCTTTCCGGATCATTGGGTATAGGATTTTTATTAACGGTAATTCCTACCCCATCCAGGATGTTTTCCAGTTCCTGCCCGGTTATTTTTTTACTGCGCAGATCCACGAGGATAAGGTGGTTGTCTGTTCCGCCGGAAACAAGATTAAAACCATGTTCCAGGAGCTTCTCGGCCAGCGTACGGGCGTTTTTAAGCACCTGTTCCTGATAGAGGCGAAACTCTTCTCCCTGGGCTTCTTTGAAGGATACAGCTTTGGCAGCGATGGCGTGCATCAGGGGGCCGCCCTGTATTCCGGGAAAAACGGCCCGGTCGATGGCGCGGGAAAACTCCCTGCGGCAAAGAATCAGCCCCCCCCTTGCTCCCCTCAGGGTCTTATGAGTGGTGCTGGTAACAAACTCCGCATGGGGGACAGGATTGGGGTGCAGCCCGGCAGCAACCAAGCCGGCAATATGAGCCATATCCACCATCAAGTAAGCGCCGATTGTCCGGGCAATATCCTCAAAGGCGGCAAAGTCGATTATTCGCGGGTAAGCACTGGCACCGGCAATAATAAGGCGGGGACGATGCTTGAGTGCCAGCCGCCTGACTTCTTCCATGTCTATGTAGCCTGTCTGAGAATCCACTCCATAGCTGTAGAAAGAATAATATTTGCCCGAAATATTGACAGGGCTTCCGTGTGTAAGATGCCCTCCATGAGCAAGATCCATACCCAGGACGGGATCCCCTGGTTGCAAAACAGCGAGGTAAACAGCCATATTGGCTGTCGCACCGGCATGCGGCTGAACATTGGCATGTTCAGCTCCGAACAGTTTCATGGCCCTGGCAATAGCCAGCCCCTCTACGATATCAATATATTCACATCCACCGTAATAGCGCCGGCCGGGATAACCTTCAGCATACTTATTTGTAAGTATAGATCCCTGGGCTTCGAGAACCCCCCGGCTAACGTAATTCTCCGAGGCGATTAAGACGACGGTTTCCTGCTGGCGCCTCTTCTCTTCTTCCATAGCCCTGGCTATATCAGGGTCAATCTGATACAAGATACTTTTACTGCTTTCCTTTTCAACGGTCATTTTCAAGCCTGATTTACCATTTAAATCAGGCCTACACCCCCCTTCCCCCTGGTCATTACCGGGTTTGACAATTTTATTTCAGGCAGTTCTCATTTTCCAGCATCTCTATTTTCTTTATTCTCTTCAGGTGTCTGCCTCCATCAAAAGGAGTTTCCAAAAATATGTCCACGATCTGCAGGGCCAATTCATCTTCGATGACCCTGGCACCCAGTGTTAATATGTTGGCGTCATTATGTGCCCGGGCACAACTTGCCGAGAAATGATCAGAGCACAGCGCTGCCCTGATACCTTTCAGTTTATTGGCTGCAATCGCCACGCCAATACCTGTGCCGCATACAAGGATTCCCCTGCCGCAAACTTCCTTTTGGACGGCGCTGGCAGCTTTATAAGCCAGATCAGGGTAATCTACGGGTTCTTCATCAAAGGTGCCAAAATCCTCATACATTATCCCTTTTCGTGCCAGGTACTCCTTAATTCGTTCCTTCAGCCGGAAACCGGCATGATCACTGGCCAAAGCAATCTTCACAATGCGTCTATCTCCTTTACATCTGTTTTCTTAAGTGTAAGTTCCTTTCCGGAGCTTTTTTTCCTGCACTTTTTTAATTTGTATCGCCGTGCCGCCGTTAAGCATCATACTTCATCAACTGATGGCGATTTGTTTTTCAACAGGACAATTATTTTCTGCAAAGCTTCCTTGATCTGTTCGGCCACCATGCGGTAGGTTTCCTGCCCCAGGCTGTAAGGGTCCGCAATCCCGCTGCCATTTATACCGGCATACTCTAAAAGATGCCATACCTTTTCCTTGGCCCCGGGGTAAAGATTCAAAAGGGTTTCCTTATGTCCTTGGGTCATCGTAAAAATATAATCTGCTTTTTCAATCAGTTCATTTGTAACTCTTTGCGAACAGTGGCCGCTCAAATCCACACCTTCAGAACGAAGGATCTCCAGTGCTTCCTGGCTGGCGCTTAAGCCATCTATAGCGGCCACTCCGGCGGAGTAAGCTTTAACAGCCATTTTATTATCCGGAAGATCGTTCCACATTTTCTCAAACAATCCCTGGGCCATTACACTACGGCAGGTGTTACCTGTACAGACAAAAAGAATTTTTAAAGTGTCCGCCATTTACTTTACCACACTCCGTTGGGTTACTATTAAGTCGCCTTGATAATTTTTGTGGCGGCTTTCCGTAAACGATTCATCACAGCACGACCCATTTCCTGCTCATGCAAACCCTCGGCCACGATTACATCAACATCCAGCGAATCCATGCAGCGCAGCACGGCAAAAAGACGCTCTGCCGCCAGGTGCGGCTCTCTTCTGGAACTTAGCACTTTCACCACCGGGGCTGAAAAGAGGCCCTCTGATTCCTCAAAAAGGATTAACCCCACCCTGTATCCCTGCCGTGTAAAATTTTCGCTCAAAGCCGCCAACCGGCGTTTCTGTTCCGGCCCTTCACCTTCGACAAGATATAACGGCGCCCGGGGGGCATAATGCCTGTATTTCATCCCCGGAGATGGAGGAGTTCCTTTAAAGTCTACTGTTTGACCCGCGGTCAGGTCACGGATTTCTGTCTGCAAAACATCCTTCAGCTTCTCCAGGGTAACCCCACCGGGGCGCAGCAATACAGGTGGGCTGGAGAGCAGGCTGAGCACCGTGGACTCCACCCCCACGGAACACGGCCCGCCATCCAGTATGGCAGCAATGCGTCCTGCCATGTCTTCCAAGACATGCTCCGCCGTAGTAGGACTGGGGCGTCCGGAAAGATTGGCGCTTGGTGCCGCCAGAGGTATTCCGGCTCTGGCAATAAGCTTCAGGGCGAGAGGGTGGGCAGGAACGCGGACAGCTACCGTAGGAAGCCCGCCGGTAGTAATATCCGGAACCAGGTTTTTCTTATTAAAAATCATGGTAAGCGGCCCCGGCCAGAAATGGCCGGCCAAGACAGCAGCCTCGCCGGGAATGAAACGGACAAGTTCCTTCACCTGCTCCATGCCCGTAACATGGACAATAAGAGGATTGTCCGCCGGCCTCATTTTAGCCCTGTAAATCTTCTCCACAGCTTGCGGATCCAGAGCGTTGGCCCCCAGCCCGTAAACCGTTTCTGTTGGAAAGGCTACAACCCCCCCGTTCTTAAGAATTCCCGCCGCGTAATCGAGGGCGCCGTCTTCCTCCTGCGGGTTACCTGCTTTAAGTATGATTGTCCCTTTAACACAAGGCCATGTCAAGTCCCACCAGCGCCTCCGTTCCAGGTTATGAGGTATGTCCTGTTTCCAGTCAGAAACGGGATTTCCGGTATAAGAATGTCCCGGGTATTCACAACGCTATAACAAGCTCCTTAAAAATATTACCACAGACATTCTTTTTTTGATATAATAATATAATATTTTTTGTCTAAATACAGAATAATATTATCTCCAATTCTTCTTTATTGATGGGGCGAAAAACCGCCAGAAAGGAGAAACAAGTGCGATGAAGGTTTTATACCTGGAATGCCCCAGCGGTGCCGCCGGCGATATGATTCTGGCTGCTTTACTTGATTGCGGACTTTCTTTGGAGGAACTCCAAAAGCATCTATCTTGCCTGCAGTTGAAGGGTTATGACCTGAAATGTGACACAATCAATAAAAAAGGGCTTCGCGCCCTGCAGGTCAAAATCAATGTGACAGAAAAACAGCCGCACCGCAACATATCTGCCATTACCGAGCTAATCCGGAAGTCCAATTTATCTCCTTGGGTAAAAGAAAAGAGCATCGCTGTTTTTCAAGCCCTGGCACGTGCCGAAGCAAAAGTTCATGGAATACCGGAAGATAAAGTTCATTTCCATGAAGTAGGAGCTGTAGACTCCATACTGGATATAGTAGGTTGCGCTGTAGCCCTGGAGATGCTGGCCGTCGAGAAAATTCTTTGCTCACCCCTGCCTCTGGGAGGCGGTTGGGTAAACACAAGCCACGGCCGGCTTCCCCTGCCGGCACCGGCGACCGTGGAAATAATAAAGGATTTTCACATCCCCTGTTACGGCCTGCCGCTGGAAGAAGAAACAGTAACTCCAACAGGAGCAGCGCTACTGGGCACCTTCAGTTCTGCCTACCAACCGCTGCCGCCGATGATCATAGAGACAATCGGCTATGGTGCGGGCTCCAAGGACTTTGATACTCCCAACATTATCAGGGCCTTCAAGGGCATACTTACCGG
>DLUO01000205.1 GCA_003444595.1 Bacillota bacterium | reverse complement strand
GAACTTTACGAGCGGAACTCGGAACTCCGCCCACAGCAATCGCTGCTCCATTTCCAAATTAAGGACGGTGGGGAATATGCCATTTCAGCACAACATCGTGGAAGGAAGAACAATCGAGGACGTCTGGCGCGATATTATGTGGTGCGCTGTTCGCAAGGGCTTTGACTACAAGGTCGAAGTCGGGAGCTACCGGGGGCAGATCAGGCGCCAGTTGGATTATGCCGTATTAAGGGTCCTGGAACCATCCAATCGGCCTCTGGCTGTCCGGGTTCCTGAAGGGTGCGGCATCCCGGCTCCGACCAGCGAAGATAAAATCTGGAAATATTTTCAAAGGTACATTATCGGGAGTGAAAAGGGGTTGAACGAGGATTATACCTATGGTATGTATATTGCTCCCCAGCTGCCGAGAGTTGTTGAACTACTAAACAGCTCCAGGGGAAACACAAACCAGGCGGCCATTACCATTGGGGATAAAAGTTCGATTAACCTTGATGATCCTCCCTGCCTGCGGGTGATTACTTTTAAAGTGATAAACGGCCTGCTCCAGATGGGGTTGTTTTTCCGAAGCTGGGATCTCTTTACAGGCCTTCCCGAAAACCTCGGAGGACTGCAGCTTTTGAAGGAGTACGTCCTGGCCCAGTTGGAATTTGAAGTGCAGGATGGGCCGATTGTCGCTTTCAGCGACGGCCTGCACCTTTACGAGATGTATTTTCCGCTGGTTAATGCCCTCAACATAGACAAGATCTGAGGGACAGGAACGAAAAGAGAGCTAAGAAAGAGAGCTAAGTAAGACAGAAGAGCAACCTTGAACAGCATCGGCAAAGCTGATACGGGGATATTTTGAGAGTGGGGGGTGGAGACAAATGCGCACAGGTACTGCCAGGCTGCCCCTGCACGGGGGAAAATGTCCGGCCTGGCTTTTTGCAAAGATGAAACGCCTGGCCGGCCTGATCATAGAGGTTATTGTCCTGGAGTTTGGAGCAAAGGAGGTGCTGCGCCGCGTAGCGGACCCTTATTGGTTCCAGGCCCTGGGTTGTACTCTTGGTTTCGATTGGCACTCTTCAGGGCTTACGACGACGACCTGTGCAGCCCTCAAGGACGGGATAAAAAACAGGGAAAAGGAGCTCGGCCTTTTTATTGCCGGGGGAAAGGGCAAGACCGCTCTGCAGACCCCCCGGGAGATTGAAGAGGTGGGCAGCAGGTTTGCCCTGGAGCAGCATGTTGCGGGCCTTAAGGAGACCAGCAGGCTCGTAGCGAAGGTAGACAATACAGCTCTGCAGGACGGTTTTGATCTTTACCACCACTGTATTTTTTTTACAGAGGAGGGGGATTGGTCCGTAGTGCAGCAGGGTATGGACGAGAGCACCCGCTGGGCCAGGCGCTATCACTGGCTGGGAGAAGAAGTACGTGATTTTGTCTCCGAGCCCCACCATGCCGTGTGCTGTGATTACCGCCAGAAGAACATCCTTAACCTTGTGGCGAGGGAAAGCGAGGAGAACAGGCAAGCCAGTGTGCTGCTGAGCAGGGAAAACCCGGAGAAATTCCTGAAAGAATGGTCCAAAATCAAGGAGCATGAAGTGTCCCTGGATCTCCCCCGACACCATCCTTTACCCCAGGGGAAGAGGTTGTCCGCTTCCCTGTATAAGGCTTTTCTGGAGCAGCCGGCGGATTTTCAAGGCCTTTTAAGCATTTCCGGAGTGGGGCCGCAGACCATCAGGGCTCTCAGTCTACTGGCCGAGCTTAGTTTCGGAGCACCGCCCAGCCGCAGGGATCCTGCCCGCTACAGCTTTGCCCACGGTGGTAAAGACGGGCATCCTTATCCTGTCAATAGGGAAACATATGATCAGTCCATCCAGGTTTTACAGGAAGCTGTTTCCAGGGCCAGGATCGGTCAGCATGAGAAGATGCAGGCATTGAAGCGCCTTGCCGCTTTTAAAATACCCGGATGAAATAAGATGGTACTTGCACAATAGAGGAAATTTTTGATTGACAGCGGCAAAAACAACTTGGTATAATTAGCATTATAAAATAGGGGTAGTATGTGCGGCGCTTATTATCCTGGCACCGGCAACTGCTCTTACTTTCAAATTCCCCTGTACGGATATTCCTTACTATCTACCCTTTACGTTTGTCTATACCCCATATACCCCAGGCAGCAATGTTTTGGGGTCTATAAGCGCTTGATAAAATAATCACTTGCATGAGGGAGGGATAAGATGAACGAAACAAAAAATACCTTTAAGGATGCCGACCCGAAGCTGCTGAAAACAGTTACAGGAAAGATTTTTGCACAGCATCTGGCCAAAGGCGCCTTAAAACCAGGAGAAGAAATCGGTATCGTCATTGACCAGACGCTAACGCAGGATGCCACCGGTACGGTTGCCTACCTGGAAGCGGAAGTGCTGGGCATAGACCGCGCCAGGACCGAATTGTCGGTCAGCTACATCGATCACAATACCCTGAAAATGGATCACAAGAATGCGGATGATCACGATTATTTACAGAGTGTGGCGGCGAAGTACGGTTTAATCCTTTCCAAAGCGGGTAACGGTATCTGCCATCAGGTCCACCTGGAGCGTTTTGCACGGCCGGGAAAGACCCTGCTCGGCTCGGACAGTCATACGCCGACAGCCGGCGGCATCGGATGCATGGGCATTGGTGCCGGCGGGCTGGATGTGGCGCTGGCATTGGGAGGCGAGCCTTTCTATTTAAAAACGCCGAAAATTGTCGGGATTAAATTGACCGGCAAATTAAAGCCCATGGTTGCGGCCAAGGATGTTATCCTTGAGGTGCTGCGCAGGCTCGGGGTTAAAGGAGGCGTGGGCAAGGCATTGGAGTATTTCGGCCCCGGTGTAAAGACCCTTAGTGTTCCGGAAAGGGCAACCATTACCAACATGGGCGCCGAAACAGGTGCAACTACCTCGATTTTTCCCTCCGATGAGGTAACGCTGGATTTCCTGCGTTGTGTCGGCCGTGAGGAGCAGTGGATACGCCTCGAGGCAGACGACGATGTCGAGTACGACGAAGTTATCGAGATAGACTTGGGCAAGCTGGTTCCCCTTATCGCCAAACCCCACAGCCCTGGCGATGTAGTGCCGGTCAGCGAGGTGGCAGGGATAAAGGTCAACCAGGTCTGTATCGGTTCCTGCACGAACTCGTCGTTCAAGGACCTGGTTACGGCGGCATATATGTTAAAAGGGAAACGGGTCAAACCGGAGGTCTCCTTAACCGTTTCCCCGGGGTCGATGTCGGTGTATTACGAACTGGCGGAGCGCGGCTACCTGGCTGATCTCATCGCTGCGGGTGCACGTATCCTTGAATGCACATGCGGTCCCTGCATCGGTCAGGGACAAGCTCCCAGAAGCGGCGCGGTCAGTGTCCGGACATTCAACCGCAATTTCAAGGGGCGTTCCGGAACTGCCGATGCGCAGGTCTATCTGTCCAGTGTGGAGACGGCGGTAAGCTGCGCTCTTACCGGTGTAATCACTGATCCCCGCTCTATGGGTGAGCTTTGCGAGATACCGATGCCGGAGAAGCTTAGGATGCAGCCGGCGCTGATTGTTGAGCCGCCGGACAGCGAAGAGGCCAGGAAGGTCGAACTGATTCGCGGTCCCAATATCAAGCCCATTGAGCTGCGCGGTGAGCTTCCCGAAAAAGTGCAGGGCACGGTATTAATCAAGCTGGAAGATAATATCTCCACTGATATCATCATGCCGGCCGGGGTTTACCTCCCGCTGCGCTCCAATGTTCCCGAATATGCGAAGCATGTGTTTGAGCCCGTTGACCCGGACTTTTACCGGAAGGCCAAAGAGAAAAACGGCGGCTTTGTCATTGCCGGAGAGAACTACGGCCAAGGCAGCTCGCGGGAGCATGCGGCCTTATGTCCTTCCTATCTCGGTGTCATGGGTGTTATCGCCAAATCTTTTGCCAGGATTCATCTGGCTAACCTGATTAATTTCGGTATTATCCCCCTCACCTTTAAAAACAGCGACGATTATGACAGGGTCGCTCCCGATGATGAGCTGCAGCTCGACACGGCTGCCCTTGACAGCAGTGACCTGGTAGTGAAAAACCTGACCAAGGGTATAGAGATACCCGTTCAGCATAGTATGACCCCTTCAGAGGTTATGCGCATCAAGGCCGGGGGGACTTTAGCCTATATCAGCCGACACAAGTTGTAAAACAGATATCAGGAAAATTTTAGCTGGTAAATGCCTGATTACCCTACAGAACAGGAGCTATACGGAAATGAGTAAAATCAGAGTCAAGACTCCTATTGTGGAAATTGACGGAGACGAGATGACCCGGATCATGTGGAAGATGGTCAAGGACAGACTGCTGCTCCCTTTTCTGGATATGGATCTCGAGTATTACGATCTCCATATT
>DLUO01000200.1:2970-4268 GCA_003444595.1 Bacillota bacterium | reverse complement strand
ACAGGCAACGATAACCAAAATGCGCCCAATGCTTTATATACTATAGTTTCACTGCACAAAGTCATTATTTTATGCATTGAATTGGCGAAATCCCCGCTTTTACTTTTTCCACAAATTACTACAATAGGTAACACCAGGATCTGTTATTATTATATTGTTACCCTCCAGATTTTGCAAGTACCTGTCGAAAATTTATGTACCGGCAAAGCGCTGCCGGCGCTCTTTCTCCTGAAGGCGGTAAACCAGGGCCAAGATTTCGGCTACGGCCTGGTATAAATCTTCCGGGATTTCCTCTCCCACTTCTACCTGGTAAAAGAGCATTCGTGCCAGCGGGGGGTCCTGAATAACAGGGATATTATTTTCAGCAGCCAACTCCCGGATACGCTGCGCCAGCCTGGCTGCCCCCTTGGCCAGCACGACGGGAGCCTGGTCAATGTTTTCCCGGTAACGCAGGGCTACGGCCAGCTCCGTGGGGTTTGTAATTACCACTGTTGCTTCAGGTACGCTGCTCAGCCCCCGCTGCCGGATAATCGCCCGCTGCCTCTCCCTCAGGCGGGCACGCATCTGCGGGTCGCCTTCCAGCTGCCTATACTCCTCTTTGACTTCCCGGCGCGTCATCCGCAGGCTCTTTTTAAATTCGTAGCGCTGATAAAGAAAATCCAGCAAGGCGAGCACCAGGAAAACAGCGGCAACCCTTATGGCCAACCCCTGCAAAACTTTCTGAAAAAGTGCGGTAAAGACTCCGCCTTCCTGCCCCAGCAGCATCAATAAGGCGGGAAACTGCGCTCTCAGGTATAGATAGCTGGCCGCCCCGATGATCGTTATTTTGAGCAGCGACTTGACCAGCTCAAAAAGAGCCCGGACCGAGAAAATACGTTTAAATCCTTCCATGGGGTTAAGGCGGTTAATCTGTGGTTTTAACGCCTCGCTGGAAACCAGGAAACCAACCTGCATGACATTGGCAGCGATGCCGATAAACAGCGCGGCCAACAGAAAAGGGGCGGCCAAAGAAAAGTACTGCTCCATGGCAAAGCGTGTCAGGTAGCCAAGAGATAGCATATCCACCTCTGTTCCCGGAAAATGGCTCAGGTAATGCTGCAGCGTGGAAGTAAAACCGTTTAAAAAATAGCGCCAGAATATGGCAAACAGCAGGACCATGGCCAGCATGTTAATCGCGGCATTTACCTCCATGCTCTTCATCACCTGGCCCCGCTTGCGCGCCTCTCTCTGGCGATGCGGCGTCGGCTCTTCCGTTTTATCTTCTCCATCGGCAAAGAGCTGGAGGTCCAGAAAACGGC
>DLUO01000200.1:0-2731 GCA_003444595.1 Bacillota bacterium | reverse complement strand
TCTTCAAAAATGCCGGCATATTTTGCCATAAGAGGACAGCCTCCCTGGGAAAATTTCAACTTACCTACCAGGTATTTCCTGGAAACTCTAACGGTGCACGGGGTCAAAATTCAATGCAAAAAGGGGGTCAATTTTGGTTTACAATTTAGTTGACAATCTACATCTCCCCAGCACAAGCACTACCAGTGTTGCATGATTAACTGAAAATCGCGTGACAGCCTGTCGAAGACTTCACCCATCACACCGCCCAGCAGCGGAAGCAACAGCAAGAAAACCAGCAGCACGAAAGCCACCTTCAGGGGAAGGCCGACAATAAAAACGTGAATCTGCGGGACTGCCCTGGAAAGAAATCCCAGGGCAATATCCAATAACCAGAGAACAGCTATTACCGGGGCGGCAATCTGAAAGGCCAGCAGGAATACTCCGGCAAAGGCTTTAAGATATTGCCAGATTACAGGCGGGGAGGCAAATGGCCCTCCCAGCGGCAGCAGTGTAAAGCTCTCCCTTAAAGAAAGGAAGAGGAGATGGTGGCCGTTGATGGTAAGATAAAAGACTACAGCCAGAAAATAAAAAAATTGCCCGATTATTGTTACCTGGCTGCCAAAAAGAGGATCAAAAGCACCGGCCATCATAAGGCCGGCCTTGTGGTCCATGAACTGTCCCGCCATCAAAAAAGTCGATAAAAAAAGGTATACAAGGAACCCCAGCGCCAGCCCTGTCATAAGCTCCTTCCCCAGGAGGAGGATCAACCCCAGGTCGCTGGAAGGCAACGAGAGTTGCCCCTCCCAGTTAAGAGCCAGGATAACCGCCAGCACGACGGAAAAATAAATGCGCAAAATTATCGGAATTCCCCGCCAGGCAAAGAAAGGCACCACAGCAATAAAAGCGGCAACACGTGAAAATATGAGCAGGAAAGGAAACCAGAATTCTAAGAAAAAAGACTCTACCACTTTAGCGCTCCCTCCCGGACACTCATCTTTAAAAGAGTTTGCCCAGGTTTTCCCAGAGATCGAGTGTAAAGGTCGTTATCAGCCGCATGATCCAGCCGCCAAAAATTAGCAGAGCAATAAAAACGGCGGCTATTTTGGGAACAAAGGCCAGCGTTGGTTCCTGAATCTGGGTCGTGGCCTGGAAAATACTGACCAGCAAACCCACCGCCAGGCCGATCCCGAGAACCGGTGCAGAGACAATTAAAATAGTGGTTATCGCTTCCCGCGCCATACTCAAAACCAGTTCAGGAGTCACCTGTCCTCCCCCTCACATTTATTTTTACAGCACTAGCTATAACTCTGCAGGAGTGACTGCACCACAAGGTGCCAGCCGTCCACCAGGACAAAAAGCAAAATTTTAAAAGGCAGCGAGACAATAACAGGCGGCAGCATAAACATCCCCATGGACATAAGGATACTGGCGACAACCATGTCAATGATCAGAAAGGGGATAAAAAGAATAAACCCCATCTGGAAGGCAGTTTTTAATTCACTAAGGACAAAGGCCGGGACAAGAGCCCGGAAAGGAACTTCGCTACGGCTCCCGGGGTCCTCAAGGCTGGCAACCTCCAGGAAAAGGGCCAGATCTTTTTCCCTGGTATTATTTAGCATAAATTCCCTCAGGGGATGCCCTCCGGCCTCAACCGCCTCTTCAAATGCAATTTCCTCCGCCAGGTAAGGAGTAAGCGCCTCCTCGTTGATTTGTGTAAGCACCGGTGACATGACAAAAAAAGTCAAAAAGAGAGCCAGGCCGATAATGACCTGGTTCGGAGGGATCTGCTGTGTGGCCAGCGCATTGCGCACAAAGGAGAGCACAATAACAATGCGTGTAAAAGAGGTGACAAGAATCATAAATGCCGGGGCCAGACTGACCACGGCCAAAAGTAACAAAAGCCGGAGCGTTCCCACTAACTGCAACGGTTCTTCACCTGTTCCAACCTGCAAGTTTATGTCGGGAATGGGGATAGTGGGCTGGGCCAGGGCCACCTCGCGGGCGCCATGGCAGATAATGAAGACAATCAGTATGCTTCCCGGTAAAGCCAGCCACAATTTGCGTTTCATAATTGTTAAACCACTATCCCTCCGGCCTGTTCATTTGCTTTCCTTTTTAATTTCTTGCTCTTTTTCCAAAATCCTCCTTTAATTTCTTTTTTCTCTGCGTTTTTTGTCGCTCAATGTCCAAACTTTTCGTATAACTTGCCGCCCCGGGGGAACCTGGAATGCCTGTCTGCTTCTTTCCCTGAGCTCGCGCAGTATACCGGCAAAAGATAGCGGCATTTGCTGTATTTTAGCCGTTTCCGGCCCTCCCTGCAGGGACTCTTCCCAGCCTTCGTCCAGCTCTTTAAGCAGGGTAACCGCATTTGGCGTGGCTGCCAGGAGCAGGTAAGCGCCATCCACCTTTACGACATATAAAAAAGTCCGGTTACTTAAAGCCAGCCGCTCGACAACTTTCATGCGCCTTCCCATGCCCATAGCAGGGGCGAAATACGGCATTAAGAAGCGCAGGCCAAAGTAGATTAGGGCAATTACCAGCGGAAACGCCACTAAAAGGCGTAAATAAGCATAATACAGCTCCATCTATTCAATCCTCTTTTGCCGCTTCAGTATCCCCGTTTCCGATAGCGGTGATCCTCAACCCGAAACGATCATTGATCACTACGACTTCAGCGTGTCCCAAAAACTGTCCGTTAAGCAATATGGAGGCGCTTTCCCCGGCTACTTTATCCAGCTTGATAACAGAG
>DLUO01000193.1:3425-9504 GCA_003444595.1 Bacillota bacterium | reverse complement strand
CGCCAGATTCTGGCAGGCGGTGAAAAACGCAGGGAAAGGATCAGTTTTCTCCATTCGTCGAAAATAAATAGCTCCGCCACTTCCTCTTCCACGCCCTTACTGGCCAGGTGCGCCTCTTCAAGCTTCCGCCCGGGAATATGGTAGTAGCGGTCCGGTGCGTAACCGGAAAGAAAAGCCAGGTTAAACTCCACGCCAAACCTGAAAGAAACATCATTTCCCCCGTTTTGCAGGTCATAGTTTACCTGTATGTTATTGGAGGAGGCTTTAAGGGCTACCTTTTTTTGCAGTGACAACTCTCCCTGCTCTTCAATTTTTCCGCGCCGGGAAAAAATCGCCGTGGCCTGGCCGCGTTCGTACTCCAGTACAGCACGGTACGGCTGCAGCAAAAAGTCTCCTTTCTCACTGTACTCCCCCCTGCTGAAAGCTTCCAGCTCCAGCTCCAGCGGCAGAATATGATCCATTAAAGAACCACGTGGATAGCGGTCATAGATAAGATATTCCTTAAGTCCGTCTTCCTTGACAGCAAATCTGCCATGTATGGTTTTTGCTCCGTCCCCTTCTTCTTCTTTCTTTATCTCAACATCCTGCTTTAACAGGTCGTCATGGTAGGGCTCGGGCCTTCTGGTTAGCGTATCAAGAAGATTAATAGCCGCAGGGCGATAGGAGAGATCCCAGAGACTGCCTCCCCTGTTAGGAGACAGGAGCAAACCGAAATATTCATTATTGAGCACTATTTCCTGAAACCCGTCATAGTCCCGGTCTTCGACCTTCATTTCCAGCCAGTTGTCACGGGGATGCATTTCCCTGACAATAATGTTTTCCGCTTTAATAATGTTTTCGTGAACGGCTGCCCGGAGAAAATTGAGGTATAGGCCGCCAAAAACGCCGTGCCAGTAGGCGCAGTTGCACTGGGAGGCCCAGAGAAAATCCCTGGCTCTATTACGGGCGGCTCTGCGGGGAACCTGCTCCAGCCGTTTTCTTACCGCCAGCATTTTTTTGTGCATGCGGTTACTTTCGGGATAGCGAACCAGGAAATTGCGCCAGAACCCCCCTGCCCATTGTTTCATCTCCCGATAAGAAGCGGCCGGCAGATAAATTCTCCCCTTGGGAGGGTATTTATCCATGTAATCGCTAAATGTCCTTGTTTTAATCCACTCCGCGTTTTCCGTCAATAGACGGAAAAATTCATCCAACCATCCCTGCTCATAAACATGAGCCTTGGTCCCCGGCCAAACACCGAACTTTTCTCCGTCATCGGCCAGAACAGCCAGGGCACCATCACCCCGAGCGGCCAGCTGAGAAAAAAATTCCAGCGTTTTATCCGCCTTTTCAAAGGGAATAAGATAGCGGAGCTTTTCACTAATAGGAAATATCTTTAGCGGACAGCCCTGTTCTTCCGTCAGGTAGTAGCCTGTCAGTTCCTCGCTTTTCATGCCCAGTTCCTGAAAATGCGCATCATCAACGACAACATACCGTATCCCTGCCTGATAAAGAGGCAGCGCCAGGTGTGGCTCCCAGATACGTTCCGCAAGCCACATACCCCTGGCTTCTACACCCAGCATCTCCTGCAGGTAGCGGCTCAATTTACGGATTTGTCCTCTTTTATCGCTATCGGGGATAATCGGCAGGATAGGCTCATAATAACCGCCGCCCATAATTTCAACTTGTCCTCTCTCTACCATCTCCCGCAGAGTAAACAGAAATGAAGGCCTGTTCTTCTCTATCCATTCCAACAAAATCCCGGAATAGTGCAGAACTGCTTTTATGGATGGATAACGATAAAGGGTCTCAATAAAAGGAGCGTAGGCATCGTCGAAGGCTGTCGCATAGACCTCCGGCAAATTGCCTATGGGTTGGTGGTTATGTAGAGCCAAAATGAAAGAGACGGCGTGCTTTTTCTCTTCCTCTTTTTCACTTTCTTCTTCAATGGCCAAGGCGGTCTTATTATCCGTAATCATGATTATTTCACCCTCTTTTGATTATAATATTGTTGCGTGCAGTTCTTTAGCAGCTTCTTTCAGAGTATCACCTTTCCCGTAAAAAGCCGGCTGCCTCTTCAGGTTTGGACACATTGATAAACGTACCGGTAGCCATCTCCAACCCCGCGACGATTGTCAACTTGGGGATAATTTCTATATGCCAGTGATAATAAGGCAACTGTTCACTCCGCAGGGGAGCCAGATGCAGATACAGGTTGTAAGGAGGATCCTGTAACTTTTGAGAAAGCTTAACCAGGAAACCCTTAAGGATCGGTGCCAACTTTTCTGCCCAGTCGTCCGCAGAGCTCTCCAAGGAAGCAGTATGCTCCCGCGGCACGATCCAGGTTGTAAAGGGAAGTGGAGCGGCGAAAGGCACATAGGCAACAAAAGCTTCGTTTTCCAGCACTATCCTCTCAGCAGCGCTTACTTCCTGCTCAAGGAGATCACAGAGCAGACACCTGCCCTTTTCCTGGTAATACTCACGGCTGCGCCTGTATTCCGCCTCCAGAAGAGGAGGGATAAAAGGCAGCGCCAGCAACTGCCAGTGAGGATGTTCGATGGAGGCCCCCGCTTCGCGCAGGTGGTTGCGGAAGATCTGGACATACTTTAAGCGCCGGTCACCGGACAGAGAGAGAAGGCGTTCTTTAAAGGATTTGAGCACCAGAACCAGTTCATTCTCCTTCAGATCTGCCGTATGGCGATTATGATCGGGGGTTTCGATGATCACTTCATGAACACCGTATCCCGGGCAGCTTTCAAAATAGTGGCAGACAAAAGGCTCTCCTCCGTTTTCGCTCGGTTCCAGTGCCGGGAATTTATTGGGAATAATCCGCAAGGACCATCCGGGGGTATTGGGCTGAGCTGAGCCCTCCCGGTATGCCAGCACCTCGGGAGGCGTCATGTGCTCGTTTCCCATACAAAAAGGACAGCTGTCAACCTTTGCCGGTGGGGGTGTTTTTACTTTTTTCTCCGGGGATGCAAAAGTTTCCGGGCGCCGGGCCCGTTCCGTGGCGATAATAACCCATTCCCCTCTTAATGGTTCCTGCCGTAAAATTGGCATTTGATCACGCACCTTTTACTTTATCTACAGCAAAACGCTGTTCTATTTTCCTATTTTCCATTTTCATACTAATAAGGTTCAGCATAGCTGACAAAAGGAAGCTTGATGGTAGCCATGTTTTTGTACACCCGGATGTACCTCTCTGCCGCTTTATCCCAGTTAAAATTTTTAATTACGTGTTCCCGCCCCCGCCGGCGCATTCTGTCAAGCTGACCTTCCTGATCCTCCAATGACATCTGCGCCATTTCCACCATGGCCCTGGCCAGAGATGCGGGATTGCGGGGAGGCACAAGCCTTCCTGTGCTTTCCTCCGGGAAGTCATGCAGATCAAGTATGGTATCATTTATGCCTCCGACCCGCGAACCGATCGGTATGCAGCCCATACACATCGCTTCAAGCTGCACCAGGCCAAAAGGTTCGAAGTTGGAAGGTATGAGGCAAAAATCTGCAGCCCCATAATATTCCCTGGTGGTTTCCCTGCCCAGGTAAGCGATGATGCTCTTCATATTATAGGGGAACTGGCGTTCCAGACGCCTGGCTTCATTTTCCAGGTACTGATCGCCCGAGCCAAGCAGTATCAAGCGTAACTCTTTCCTAACCCGCTCGGAGCCGGGCACCTCACCGTTCATAATCATTTCAAAAGCCTTTAATAAGATGTCGATGCCTTTCTGCTCGACATCGAGGCGCCCCACATTAAAAAACAAAATTCCGTCTTCGAGGCCGTTTTCTTCCAACAATAATTTTCTTCGTTCCTTTCTTGGAAGCTGGGCATGTTTCAGAAAATCCGGGTTCCAGAATGTATAGTCGGTTCCGTTCCATACATAAGTGGTTTTCCCTTCAAAAGTGCTGAAAAAAGTCCGCCATTCCTCGTTTAAATAAGAATAGCTCACCGTAGTTAAATGATCGCAATGGTGACCGCCAAATTTTTCAATATTGAACATATCGCCCTCCAGGTAACGAGGGTCAACCAGTTCACTTAAATTAACCTCGTTGAGTTCATGGACGGAAATACGCTCCCGGCAGAGACGGTGTATAGTAAAAATAAAAGGTATTTTAAAATATTTTTTGACCAGGCTTCCGGCAAAAACGCAGTGCCAGTCGTTAATGTGAATTACATCGGGCTTTATGTTTTCCTTTTTAAGGATTATGTTTATTAATCCGGGAACGGCCTTAGTAAAATGAACCATTTTGGCAACGAACATATCACGGGGCTGGTACACCTGTGGATGATCCATTACCTCACTACTGAACAGAAAAATACGGACACCTTTTCTCCATACCTGATAAACAGTAACGGGGGAGATACGGTCACCCACCATAATACGAAAATCACAGTATTTTTCCGGCTTGGAGGAAAAGCTTTCCTCTTCTTCCCGGAGAAGGCCGTGCGCAGGCATAAAAACCATCACTTCTTCACTTTTACTCAGAGCTTCTCCCAGGGAGGTTACAGCCTCGGCAAGACCTCCTACTCTAACAGGCAAATGTTCAAAAGTGGCCATGCTGATAAGCATTATGGCAACCTTCCTTCCTTGTTTCTTAAACAAATTTAGGTTGCCCCTTCGTTTTCTTTTTATACAATCTGTCCATTCGGGCTATAATAATTCACATGAAGGGTATAATAGCTTCAGAAGAAAGAGGTGGAAATAATCATGCATCCTTCCAGCAAGGAATATTTGGATGGAGGAGAAAACCTACCGCTGTATTATGGAGAAGATCGCCTGGTCCTTCTTCCTCGCGATCCTTACTGGCTGTTCGCATACTGGGAGGTCAGCAGTCCAACCAGGCAGTTTCTGGAATCAGAGGCACAAAAGAGTTGGGAATCACTGGAGTTGCTACTTAGAATTTACCGCTTCAACCAGGAAACGAACGAAGAGGAGAGTCATTTTGATATTCAAATAACGCCTTCTGCCGACAACTGGTACATAAAAGCAGGGGTTCCCAACAAAAAATACCGTGTAGAGTTGGGATATTTGCTGCCGGAGAAAGGGTTTATACCAATTCTGAGCTCCAATATGGTCACCACGCCCCGGGATACCCTCAGTGAGATTATTGACGAAAACTGGCGTTTGCCGGACTGGCAGGCACGCCGGCTTTACTGGCGGATTTCCCGCAGCAATTTAAGTTCCATGGAGATGATTCAACGGGGATTACAACATGCAAAATAACAAGGAAAACACAGGATCAGTACACGTTGATTTTTGAACCGCATCTGAGCCTGCAGATTCAGGCCGCCTATATATCAAAAACGTTTCTTGTTAACATTCATAGAAAATCCTCTGCTTGAATACCCCAATTACTTTTTTAATCTTATAAGTGACTTTTCTTAAGTTACTTTATTTAAGTTACTTTACGAGGAAGGTAGGTTATTTAAATGATTAAAGGTTACCTGGCTTTTATTTTTCACTCTCATTTGCCCTATGTCCGACATCCTGAATATGAACAATCCCTGGAAGAAAAATGGTTCTTTGAAGCTATAACCGAGTGCTACATACCGCTGATCAGAGTGTTCCAGGGTCTCAATAAAGATAACATTGATTATTCAGTTACTTTCTCTCTTTCTCCCACCCTGCTCTCCATGATGGAGGATCCCTTTTTGCAAAACCGCTATGCAGCGTACCTGAGCAAGTTACAGCAACTGGCGCGCCGGGAGGAAGACAGGACGGCCTCAGATCCGGTTTTCTCCCCTTTGGCCCGCATGTATCGCGAACGGCTCGATTATACTTCCCACCTTTTTAATGATAAATATGGCAGGCGGCTGGTCAATGCTTTCAAAGAGTTGCAGGAAAGCGGCCGTATAGAACTGATCACTTCGGCGGCAACCCACGGATACCTGCCCCTGCTGGGGATACAAAAAGAGTCTATTTATGCCCAGATCGCTGCCGGCATTGAATACTATCAAATGATTTTCGGCAGAGCTCCAAAAGGAATCTGGCTCCCTGAATGCGGTTACGACCCGGAGATGGAAGAAATCCTGAGTGAACTTGGCCTTTATTACTTCATTACGGCAACTCATGGAGTGCTCTATGCATCGCCCCGTCCC
>DLUO01000193.1:0-3235 GCA_003444595.1 Bacillota bacterium | reverse complement strand
ACAGGTGGAATACTACGGGGAGATTATGGACCGTCCTCCGCTGGTAGTAGCGCCTTACGATGCGGAGCTATTCGGTCACTGGTGGTTCGAGGGCCCTTTGTGGATAGATAAGCTTTGCCGTTTAATTGCCGAAAACAAGCAGATCAAAATGATTACCCCAAGCCAATACCTGGAGCTGGGGTATCCCCTGCAAGTTTCCGTCCCCAACCCCTCCAGCTGGGGAGATAAAGGTTACCACGAAGTATGGCTCAACGGAAAAAATGACTGGCTGTACAGACACCTGCACAAGGCGGCAGATAAAATGATCGCGCTGGCCACCAATTTTCCCCGGGCCGAAGACATCTTGAAGGCTGCCTTGAACCAGGCCGCCAGGGAATTGCTGCTGGCACAGAGCAGCGACTGGCCTTTCATCATCACCTCGGGCACCATGGATATGTATGCCAGATCCAGGGTTACCAGTCATTTAGTCCGCTTCCTGAAACTGGAAAGACAGATCTGGGAAAACAACATTGACGTCTCCTGGCTGCGCCATTTGGAGGCGACCGACAACCTTTTCCCGCACCTGGATTACCGTTTGTTCCAGAACCTTAAAGAAACAGTACCTGTGGAAAAAGAAAGATTAACAGCCGTTTCGCGGCTTTAATAGCGATCGCCTGAACAATAACGTAGTTAAAGCTGCGCTCCCTCCTAATTTTATAGCTTCTCCAATTAAAAACAACCTGCTGTTGAAGGCAGGTTGTTGTTTTTTAAACCGGGAGAAAATACGCCTACCGCTTAACAGCGGGCAGGAACAGTTTAAGCTGGCCGCCGTTATGGTTCATTTCCCTACCCAGGAAGCAATACGCCGGCAGCCTGACCGTATCTTGCCGGCCGTTCTCCACCAGCAGGAAGTCGTTGTAGGTCAAAATCACTTCCTGGAACTGGAACGAAAGGTCCAGCCGCGGCGAAGATGCATACCATTGGAGAGTGTCGGCCTGCTTAAAAGCTTCAGATGGTGTCAGGAGAGGATAATAACCCGGTTGGGCGGCTTCTCCTTCTTCTTTATAATAATAAGAGAGGATACCCGCGCCCTCCTGGCAATGTAGAACCAGCGTTAAAGCCTTACCCGCACTTTTCTGCGGCCTGTAGAAAACCTCGGCAAAAAGCCCTTTCTGCGTCTCCTGGAGATTGCACTCCAGATAATCGCCATCACTGAAGATAAAACCGTTGTTGGATAGGGTTTCCTCGGCCCAGTCCTCCGTACCGAATACCACGGTATCGCCGGGTCCTTTTGAAACGGGAGTAGTTTTCCAGGGGGTCCAGGAGCAGTTCACTCTCTTTGCCGGCAAGGCAGCATCCCGCTCTACCCCGTAATAAACAGGAGGAAGGTTTATTTGCCCGGCTACCACAAAATTTTGCCGGTTCTTCCAGGCTTCGAATTCGGGATCGCTCTTAAGGGGCTGGGTTTCTGTAACTTCCGGCACAGCCGGCCCGGTAGGATCTTCATCCGGGTTTTCCTTTATCGGAGTTTCTTCCGGTGGCGTAGTCTTTTCCGGAGGAGTGTCCCCAGGGGGAGCGATGTTTCCAGTGCCGTGGCTGTCTTCAGACTCCTGTTGCCCAGGCTCCGCAGGTGGAATGTTTCGTTCTTCTTTACCACTTTCAGCAAATTGTTCGACTAGCATCTCTGGCGCGCTTTCACTTTTGGCGGGATTTTCCGAAGAAGCAATCTGCGGAGGAGCGGGAGGTTCAACACGGCCCTGGCTATAAAAAACAGCCATCATAAGGATTACAAATACGGCAGCAACCGCTGTAAACAGGGGACGCGCCTTTAGTATCTTCCCGCCGTATCTGTACCCAATATTCATCAAGTGCAACACTTTATTCTCTTTTTTGTTTCCCTCCAAGGCGTACATGTCTTCGGAGAGGGCTTTTTCCATCAACCGCGCTTTGAGTTCGGCCTGGAAAGAAGAAGAGGCACGGACTCCGGGCATACTCCGGAGTAAAGAGGCTACTTCTTTAAGCTCCTGAGCTTCTTCCTTTGAAGAACAGAGCTCTTCTATGGACTTATCCCATTCATACGGCCTCATTATAATCCCCTCCTTCCAGTTTTTTACGCAAGTTTTTAAGGCCTCTGAACAAAAGCGCTTTTATCGCACCCTCATTCTTATTTAACACCAGAGCTATTTCCTTAATTTTTAAATCCTCCTGAAAACGCAGCAGCAGTGCATCCTGCTGGTCGGCACTGAGAGTTTTAATCGCTTTGAGCAGCTCTTCCTTGGTGACATCATAAAGGACTTTTTCTTCCGGATTATCGTCAGCAGGCGCCGCTAAATCATCTTTTGTATCATCCAGCAATAAAGGCTCCTGCCGGCGAAACTGATCGATAACCTGGTTCCGGGCAATTGTATAAAGCCAGCAAGCAAAAGAGCGATCCTGCCACTTAAATTTTTTAATATTGGCCAGAGCCTTATAAAAAGTTTCCGATACCAGGTCTTCAGCCAGCTGCGTGTTCTGGACTCTGTGATAAATATAATTATAAATTTTTGGAAAGTAATAATCATAAAGTGGAGCAAAAGAACCGGGATTATCTTGCGCCCTGGAGATTATCTCCTGCTCCTTTTTATCAATTAGCAACCGGATCTCTCCTTAGAGGGTTGAGTACTTTATGCTACAATAAAGTACACCTCCTTTACCCCGGAGCTTACCGCTCTTCAGCAAGGAAACAACCTGGCAAGAGCTGGGAGCACCCTTCGGGAGAATACTCATAAGGGTTTGGGGGTGTACCCTAGAATAATTATGGTAATCAATTCTACTCCCGCCATCTTATTTCCTGCTCACCTCGGCAAAACCACAATATGTCTGTACTGGTTTTGCCTGGAAGGGTTCTCTGAAAGATCCAAGATTTACCTCTGTTAAACATTAGTTCTCTCTTCATTAAGTTATAACGAACCATGCTCCAAAAGGTTACTGTGCAACCATAAGAATTTGGCTGGAACTTTCATAAATAAAATCTTACATTTCTTTTAAATATTGATCCAGAAGGGAAAGTATGCCCCTGACACCCGCCTCTTCTCCAAGGACGGCAGGCACTACAGACACCATCTCCCCAGAAGGAGGGATGGCGGTTTCTTTTAAACAGCGGCGAACAGGCTCAAAGAAAATCTCTCCCGTTTGAGATAACCCTCCGCTCAAGGTAATTACCTCCGGGTTCAGGATATTGACGACATAAGCAAGGGCCAGACCGAGAAAATAGGCA
>DLUO01000198.1 GCA_003444595.1 Bacillota bacterium | reverse complement strand
GCAAACTCATGGAGCAGTTCCGGTAAAATCTCTTCCCCGTCACCGATGACAAAAAAGTCAAAAAAAGGAGCCAGCGGTTCCGGATTTAAGGCTCCCGGTCCGCCCCCGATTACAAAAGGATCCCCCATTTTCCTTTTTTCGCTGCGCAAGGGTATCCCGGCAAGATGGAGCATATTTAAAATTGTCGTATAGCTGAGCTCATACTGCAGGGTAAACCCTACCAGGTCAAAACTGCCCAGAGGGGTCCGGCTCTCCAGGCTAAAAAGGGGAATCTTCTCTTTTTTCAAGAGCTCCTCCATATCTCCGGCAGGAGCAAAAACCCGCTCTGCATAAAACTCCGGTAATTCGTTCACCAGCGCATAAAGTATTTTCAAACCCAGGTGGGACATGCCAACCTCATATAAATCGGGAAAGGCCAGAGCCAGATGGACTTTTACATCTCCAATTTTTTTATGAACAGCATTTATTTCCGTGCCCAGATAACCTGCAGGTTTACGCACTTTTTCCAGCATGCTGCCGATATTTATTCCCGCCAACAGGTTCAAACCCTTTCCTGAATACGCAGTAAAACCTTTATTCTTATATTATAGCCTAAAAAGTGCCGGTTTAAAATAATTTATTTTCTTAACAGGTGTTTTAACTGTATATCCATTCCCTCCCGCAGTGCTGCTTCAAGGATCTGGCTTTCCGACAACAACTCCAGGACGCGGCAGGTCCGGTTGAGGACAACAACCTGGTGGTACCTTGTGGGCCTGAAGCGTTTCAACAGCTCCAGGACCGTCGTATTTTCCAGGGCTACCAGCTGTTCGCCTTTAAGAACCCGGTGTTTTTTTAACATATTCTCCTTACGCAACAGGTATCGCAGAAAGACGTAAACAGCTGTCTGCTGTTCGCGTCCTGCTGCATAGTATAAAAAAATACCCATCAGGGAAAAAGAAAGAAGCATATAGTCATAATAAGAAAGCAGAATACCCAGTAGCGTTAAAAATGCTCCCAGCCATTTACCGCAGGAAGCAGCAATTTCCGTGGCCTTTTGAAAGCCGACCTTTGTACTTAAAGACGCTCTGAGCAGCCGTCCGCCGTCAAGGGGAAGCCCGGGAAGCAGATTAAAAAAAAATAAAAAGGTATTGGCTCTAAGTAAAAAAGCTACCAGAGAAGTATCACTCCAAAAGGAGGTGCCATAAAGAAGGTCGCTATAATTCCACAGCGCAACGAGCACGATCAGGTTAAAGAGTGGACCTGCACCGGCCACCAGAAACTCTTTTACGGGATTCATCTCCAACGGTTTGGCCAGGTAACCGACACCGCCGAAAGGAAAAAGTTCGATCTTTCTAATCTCTATCCCGTATAGTTTGGCGACAAGCATATGGGTCAGCTCATGTCCCAAAACAAGCACAAAAAGAATAACTGTCTGCAGCGGAAACCCCGCTATGATCCAGAGTAAAATAAACAGTAAAAAAAAGGGATGGAGAAGTATTTCCAGGTTTTTAGCTTTAACAAGCCTCCAGCTCATTGTTCGCCCACCAGCAAAGGCAGGGGGTCTACAGGTTCGCCGTATTTACGGATCTCAAAGTACAGGGTGGATTTTTTCCCTGAAGGATTAGCTCTTAAATACGCTATTTCCTGGCCCTGTGCTATCTCTTCTCCCTCCTCCACCAGCACTTCCCCCAGATAGCCATAAAAAGTCTCCATTCCTGTCGGGTAATGTTCCACTAGCAGGTGGAGGCCGTACACCGGATCTTCTTTTATTTCTGCGACACAGCCGCTGGCGGCAGCGTGGACAGAGGCTCCCTCGAGAGTGCTGAACACCAGGCCATAAGACATTTCCTCTTTTTGTAAAAGGGCATTAAAATTAAGTCCAAATGTTTTTTCCAGCTCGCCATGTAGGGGAGCAATAAAACGGATCTCTTTTTCTGCGTCTGTGGAAATACCCCCACCCGGCGCCATTACATACTGTTCCAGGCCGGATTCCGGGCTCCCCTCCCATAGCTTCCTGATTGCCGGAACAGCCTCTCTGCCCATAGAGATAAAATCCATTTCCCAGGTTGTTACATACTGGATTTTCTCCAGGATAGAAGCGGTAAAAGGTAATTTAACAAAGGAAATAAGTAAAACAACCAACACCACCAGGAAGGCAAGGGTGATTTTGAAAAGCAAAAAATTATGCATATCCTTTAAAATAGACAATGGGAACAAGTTGAGTATAGATCCTCCTCCGTTGTCCGTATCATCGCTTCCCTGCCATCTCGATCTTTCTTTCCAGCCGGAATATTCTTCCAGTCTGCTTCGTAAATCAGAATACGGTGCACTTTTTCTCTTTTTCCTGCCAGCAAACATTTTTGTATCCTCCCAGGGGATGGTGTGCCTGTACATATATATTCCGGCGCGTTGTATTTATGCTAGAATTGAATCTTATGACGCCGCATACCCACGTTAATCACCATCCCGATGGAGAACAGGTTCACCAGCATGGAATTACCCCCGTAGCTCATAAAAGGCAGGGGCAAACCGGTAACAGGCATGATACTGAGAGTCATACCCACGTTGACAAGGATCTGGAAAACAATCATGGCGGCAACACCTGTGCAGAGAAGAGC
>DLUO01000185.1:2750-5321 GCA_003444595.1 Bacillota bacterium | reverse complement strand
CCATCCATGGTCAGAGGCCGGCTGCCGACGTCCATGTCGGCAGGGTCGTCTTCGGCCTTCGCTTCGCCGTGAACTTTTTGACTTTGCTCCACAAGTCGCTCTCGCCACAGCAAATCGCTGCTTCCATAGAACGGTAGCGGGTGCTAAACATGAAAACCAATAAGCTATGACATGGGCTATGTCTGCCGGGCCATCTCAAGCCGTCGCTTCGCTGAACCTGCGAGCTCAAGATGCACATTTTGCTGCCAACCTTGCGCACCCTGTGGAGCATAAGTTAGGCTGTTTTCATCCGTTTAGGTTTTAAACGACCTTCCCGGGAGAGGTTTTTTCGGGCAATAAAAAAACGCGGCGGCCAGGGGGGCCGTCTCCTCACGGCAAATGGTTCCGGCAAGGCAGGAGTTCTTTTCCGCTAGGTAGCAAGAAGCCTCTCCCTGCAGTAGCTCGCTTTTAAGTATTTTTTGCAGCAGCCCGCCTTCCCTTATTTTTAAATGGATCGTGGACATTGTGTTGAAACAGCGGAGTTCCAGGCTGTTTTTTAATACCAGAATGTTGCCGTCAGCTTCTTTTCTTACGCCCTTGATCTGTTCCAGGGAAATGTAGCCCAGCTTCCGGTCAAGGGGGAAAGTATCAGTTTTAAAAGTTAACGGAAGGAAAACCAGCTTTACCCCGAGAGGAATGGGAATTAATCTCTTCCTTCCCAGCAAAGGCCCGTAATTTTTCTTAACGGCATGCAGATCTGTATTGTACAGTTGGGCCAGCCTTTTGATGATCCAACCGGTAGAACGCCTGTCCAGGTATTTTTCGCCGTCGGTGGTGATTACCAGGGCAGCCTCTCCTCCTTCAGCATGCGGGGCAGGTATGACGGCGGCAATTTTCTTTTTTATTAGTTCAAGCTGACATTTCATTGCCTCAAGCCTCCTGAGGATTTGTCCATAGAGAATTATAGCGTACAAATGTTCGACTGTCAACTTCAACCGGGCCGTCCATAAAACTGCACAAAGGAGACAACAGGCATGTCCTCCTGGTTTTTGCTTCCCCCTGAGGCGCTGGAGGGGAAGAAAAAAGTAATTTTGCAAAAGGAACATTTATCTCATCTCAAAGCGTTACGCCTGGCCGGGGGCGATCCTATTGTCCTGGCTGACGGCCGGGGGAGGGCATATAAGGCGCGCCTCGAATACATCGGTTCGCAGAACGCGGAAGCATCACTTCTTTATGAACTGGCGCAAAAAGTTGAGCCCCCGTTGGAGGTAACTTTGTTTCTGGGGGTTTCCAAGAGGGAAAAGATTGATCTGGTTGTACGCCATTCCGTGGAGCTTGGCGTACGGAAGATTATACCGGTTATGACGGAGCGAACTGTTGTGAAAATAACCGCGGAAAAAGGAAAGGAAAAAGCCATGCGCTGGCGGAAGATCGCCGCATCTGCGGCCGCTCAGTGCCAACGCAGCTTTATACCGGAAATTTTCCCCCCCTTACCGTTTACAGAGGCACTGGCGCTGATGCGTGAACACAGCAACGAAGAAAACCCTGTCATTGTGCCCTGGGAGGAAGAAACACGGCTGGGGATCGGGGAGTTGGCAGAGAAGATTAAAAATCCTTCCTCCGTCAGCCTTTTTACGGGTCCGGAGGGCGGATTTTCCTTGCAGGAAATGGAAAAACTAAGAAAAATTACTGGGATCTATCCGGTCACATTGGGCCCTCGTATTTTGAGGGCTGAAACAGCGCCCCTGGCAGTACTGTCTATTGTTATGTATCTCTGGGGTGACCTCTCTGGAGGGGGATGAGTTGCTTGGCATCACCGAAGGTGGCCTTTCATACCCTTGGCTGCAAGGTAAATTACTATGAAACGGAGGCCTTAAGAGGTCTTTTCCGCCGTGAAGGGTTTGAACTGGTTGACTTCCGCGAGAAGGCCGATGTTTATGTTATCAACACCTGCACTGTTACGCACTTGGCCGACCGCAAATCCCGCCAGGCTGTCCGCAGAGCCAAGAAGCGCAATCCTGCCTCTATTGTAGCGGTGATAGGCTGCTATCCGCAGGTTAACCCAGGTGCGCCGGCTTTCCTGCCGGAAGCAGATGTAGTAGCAGGAACAAGCGAACGCCTTATGCTTCCGGCGCTTGTTAGAAGAAAACTGGAGGGAGAGGATATCTCCCCGCAGGTTAGCCCTTACGGGCAGGGCGCCCTTTTTGAGGACCTGCCCTGGGTGCCGGAACAGGAAAGGACCAGGGCCTTTTTAAAGATTCAGGACGGCTGCAACCAGTTTTGCAGTTTTTGTATTGTCCCCCTGGCCAGAGGGCCTTTGCGCAGTCTCCCGTTCGAAAAAGGAACGGAATACCTTTGTGAAATAGGGCGCTCCGGCTACAGGGAGGTAATTCTGACCGGCATTCACCTGGGGCTATACGGTGTGGACCTGGACCCTCCGTCAAGCCTTGCTTCCTTTTTAGCCGATGCCGTTAAAATACCGGGAATTGAAAGAATACGTTTGAGCTCTATCGAGCCGACTGATTTTCATGATGAGCTTATTGGAGTGATTAAAGAGAATGAGAAAATTTGCCGCCACCTGCATATCCCTTT
>DLUO01000185.1:0-2546 GCA_003444595.1 Bacillota bacterium | reverse complement strand
AGCTATATTAAAGAAAGCGGCTTCAGCCGTCTGCATGTTTTTAAGTTTTCGCCCCGCCGCGGGACCAGAGCTGCAGAGATGGGCGCTCAGGTTTTACCAGAGGTAAAAGAAGAGCGTAGCAGGAAGCTTTTAGCCCTGGGAGAGGAGCTCTCGCGGACTTTTCAGGAAAGGTTTTTGGGAAGGAAGCTGACGGTCCTTTTTGAAAAAGAGGTGGAAGAGGGCACCGGTAACGCATGTTACGGCCTGGGAGTGCCGGTCGTGCCCGGGAGGGATTATCGTCTTTCCGAGGGGCTTACATCAAACTACCTGCGGGTTCGCGCTCTGACGCCCGGAAATTGGAGAGGCAAAATAGGAGAGGTCCTTATAGAAAAGAGTTTTCGGGGTTATTTACAGGGCACTCTGGTCAACAGTTAAAAAAAAATTTAAATAGTCATAATGAGATTTTCCCCTGCATATGATCAAAGGAAAGCGAAGTGTTCAGGGGGGAAAATCCATGAAAAAACGAGGCAAATTTTTTGTTGTCGAAGCACGCCGTCTTATCCCGCTGTTGTTTTTGCTGGTGCTGTTAATAGGTTTAACGGTCTATGATAATTTTTTTCGTGTGGAACCTACTGTAGGGTTGCCTGAAGAGGAACACGGCAACTTGGCTTTTACCACTACCGACTGGGGCCTCCTTACTTCACCAACCGCTTTCAACCTGGTAGCGGATTATGATGAGTGGATCAGGGTTTCACAGGAGTTGGGCCTGACTCTTCCAGATTATCCCTTTAATGCTGAAAAAGAGTTGGCTGTTTTTGCTGTAAACAGCGAGATACAGAGTATGGATGTAGTACCGAAGTTCGAGGAAGTGGAGATTAAAGTCCTGGTAGAACCCAAAGAGAACTACTACCATGTAATCACGGTCGACCGCCAGGCAGTGGATCTTGAAGATGCGGTATGGAAATTTGTTGATAATCAGGACCGGGTTTTGAGCCGGATTGTTCCCTTTTGGCAAACAGAACAAGAGAATGACGATGAAGAAGAGGAAGAGGTCCTCAAGTAGCCCCTGGACAATCGTGGGCGCATAATAACCGCTCCCGGCAGCCGATGCCTGAGAAAAGCAGGTTAAACACCTGCTATTCTTTTTGCTGCTCTTCGCTCTGGCTCTGTTCCGGGCGAGTTTTCTCTTTCTCCAGTGCCGCAACCTCTTCCAGGGGTTCACCGATGATTTTTTGAATATCCGCGAGCATAACACTGAACCTGTATTCAGTTTCCAGGTATTCTTTGATAACCATATTGAGCTTGATAATTTCCCAAGCCCTGGAAAGGCGTTGCTCCTGTTCAGACGATATTTCCTGGCCCGACAATTTTTGCTGCTGCAGTTCCCATTGGTTTTTCCGGAAGTCGGAGAGCATCTCCTTGGCTGCAGAATCCTTTTCCAGGTTTTCCAGGGCTTTCTTGAAATCCCTGTACTCGGAAGAGGCGCGAATTGCTTTAGACAGCGCGTGCGCGTAATCATAAACGTTCATGCAGAACACTCCTTTCAAACATAAAGAGGCTAATATGAATATTGTATTTTCACGGTCCGGAGAACAAAATCTTTAATCTGCCCGGCGGCTTTGGCCGGGTCGCTGCTCTCCACGGTCAGCACGAAATCCGTTTTTCCCGGTTTGGATTCTCCGTAAAGGCGATCATAATATAGAAGGCACAGCTGCCTCACGAGTTCCCTGTAGTTTTCCTCTCTTAAAAGTGAGAGGAGCTGACCGAGGGTTTTCTTACCCAGGTACTTCTGGAGGGAAAGAAGGGACTCCTCGACTTCCCCCTTTTCGCTGTCCACAGTGGGGGTATATTCCTTCAGCAACCTTTCCACCCTGTTCTCCAGAGGAGCAACCAGCAGGATATGCTGCCCTCCCTGAATGGCTTTGAAGAGGAAATCCGGCTGGTAAACAGAGCCGATCCTTTTCCCTTCTCCCTCGACAATCAGGTAGTCGGCATCTTTGAGCTCTTCCAGGCGGTTCCAGAGCAGGGCATCAAAATCTTTTTGGTATCGTACTTCTTTAAAGCCGAGGTGGCCGAACAGGGAACCCCTGTGACAGGCCAGGCCTTCAAGATCGATGCAGGGACAGCCCATTCCTTCAAGTATGTGCAGAACTTCTGTTTTCCCCGTTCCGGTCAATCCATTGAGGACAAAAACAGACTTGTTCAGTTCGTAGGACAAAAGCTGGTCCAGAATAAACCGCCGGTAAGCTTTATAGCCCCCTTCCAATCTATAAGTGGGAATATCCAGCATCTCCAGGACATTTTGTATGCTCCGGCTGCGCATCCCTCCTCTCCAGCAGTATAAGACGGGGGTTTTTTCAGGGCCGAGAGCTTTTATTTTCTCTATAATACCGGGAAGCTTGGGAGCAGCCAGAGAAAGGCCCTTTAACCTGGCTTGTTGCTCGTCTTTCCTGTAAACCAGGCCGATAATTTCCCGCTCTTCGTCATAAAAAAGAGGAACGTTAATAGAACCGGGGATGGAGCCCCGCCGGTACTCGCTGGGGGAGCGTACATCTATAAAAACAGCA
>DLUO01000075.1:2520-14409 GCA_003444595.1 Bacillota bacterium | reverse complement strand
CCTGTTTTGTAATATCTCCCCTGACGATTTCCAGTAAGCAGCCGCCTGTTTTGAACTCTACCTTTTCCATGCGCTTCTCTCCTTTCTTAAAATGTATCAGGTCGCTTTACTGGTATTTTATAATCAGCCAGTGATTCTCCTCTTTACTTTTTCTGATAAGAATAAAAGCGCCCTCCAGACGTTTCCCCTTGAGGACAACTTTGATTTTTTCCGGCTTTTTCTCCAGTAAAGCATACAATCCTCTATCCCAGATTATAACTTCACCCGCTCCATAGTTCCCTTCAGGAATCACACCTTGAAAGTTCATGTATTCAAGAGGATGATCTTCTACTTCCACGGCCAGGCGGCGTTCTCCCTTCTCTCGGGGAGGCCCCTTGGGTAAAGCCCAGCTTTTTAGAACACCATCCATTTCCAGGCGAAAGTCCCAGTGAAGCCGGCGGGCGTGATGCTCCTGGATAACAAAACGCCCTTCTGCTCCGGGATGAACGGTACCGGTACCAGGCTTTTCAGGTTCCGGTTCAGGTGACCGGGAAAAGTCCCTTTTTTCGGTATATCCAGTTAATTTTTTCATAAACCAGCCCTTTTTTCCGATATGAAAATAGCAAAGCGCTGCTTCCGGGGCCGGAAGGCTCATGATGGTTAGTATATTGTACCTTAAAATATACCACATATACATTAGTATTCCAACAAAAAGTATCTATATCTGGGGGGTTTTCCCATCCAGAGGCATTATACTGGTATAATCTTTCTATACAAAATTTTCCTATGCATAAAAAGTTCTGTTCAAGACTTTTAAATTGAGCTAAAATATTCCTATGTAAGCGAAAGGAGCCGAGGGTAAAATGTTTTTCAGAAAAGCCAGGATGCCAGATGTGGACAGTATAGCCGCTCTAATAAATTCCTATGCGGAGCAAGGCCTTATGCTCCACCGTACTGTTCCTTCCCTTTATCAAAGAATCAGAGATTACACTGTTATTGAAAAAGAAGGGCTGGTAATCGGTGTTGGAGGCTTGCATGTGTTGTGGAAAGACCTGGCAGAAATATGTTCTGTGGCCATCCACCCCCTGCACGTAAACACCGGTCTAGGGTTGTCTCTTGTGGAAAAACTGCTCCAGGAAAGCAAAGAGCTGGGGATAGAGAAAGTTTTCGCGCTCACTTATCAGCCGGGGTTTTTCGAAAAATGCGGTTTTGTTAGAATAGACAAAGAAAACCTGCCGCAGAAAGTTTGGATGGAATGCGTTAATTGTCCCAAGTTTCCCAACTGTGACGAAATCGCTCTAATTAAAGTGTTGTAGCCACCATAATTAATGGTGGCTGTTCAGTCATCCATTTTCTCCCGAGTAACTTAGCAAATAAGAGCATGGGTTAGTGACATACAACAGGCTATAATCCAGCTTTGTTGTCATTTCTTAAAGCAGCACGAAGCTTATATCTTTGGATTTTACCGCTGGCGGTACGTGGCAGTTCGTTTACAAATTTGACCCACCTGGGGTATTTGTAATGCGCGGTTTTACTACGTACATAATCTTGTAACTCTCGTTCAAGCTGGGGAGAAGGCTCATAACCTCCCCGCACTACTACAAAGGCCAAGGGCTTCTCTAAATTTGATGCATCAGGTGCCCCCACAACGGCACACTCAAACACAGCGGGATGTCCCAGAAGAATTCCCTCAATTTCCAAGGGTGAAACCCAAATCCCTCCAGCTTTAAGCATATCGTCCGCCCGGCCGGCATACCAGTAAAAACCCTCCTCATCCACATAAAATTTATCACCTGTATTAAACCACTCACCATGAATATTTTCTTTAGATTTTTCATGGTTGTTCCAGTAGTAGGGAGTGGTGCCATCATTCTTTACCCAGAGAGCACCTATTTCTCCCTGAGGCACCTCTTGGCCATCATCACCGACAAGTTTACCTTCAAAACCGGGCAAGATCATCCCGCAACTGCCGGGTTTCACTTTGCCTGGAACGTTGGATAGATATATTCCCCCGACGTCAGTTGAGCCTACCCCATCAAGAATTTCCAGACCGAACCTCTCTTGCCAGCGTTCAAAGATCACTTTCGGTAAGGCTTCTCCGGCAGAAATACAAGCCCTAATAGAAGATAAATCATACTCCAAACCAGAGCTGTCAACAAGATTTAAAATAGCCCAATAAGAAGTAGGAACGCTGTAAAATACAGTCGGCCGATATTTGCTAATGACCTCCAGCAGCCTTTCCGGTTTTGGTAGATTTGAATCCAAGATTACTGCTGCACCATGAAGAAATGGACTATCAAGTGAATTGTTTCTTCCATAAGAAAAATATAGTTTGGAAGAAGAAAAAACGATATCATCTTCTGTCATAGAAACTACCTCTTTGGTGTGGGGCGGCATGAAATACAGCAGATCATGATGAAGATGGACGACTCCTTTGGGAGTACCTGTTGTCCCTGAACTGTAAAGCCAGAAAGCCATATCGTCTTTTGAAGTTGTGGTAACTTCCAGAGAAGAAGAAGCGTTTCCAACCAATTCATAATAATTCAACTGCCCTTGTTCAGGTTGTCCAACAACAATAAAATGCCGTAAATATTTGAGTTCATTTCGTATCGTCATAAATTTTGGAGCAAGTTCCTGGTTGGTGATTAATACTTTGGCACGGCTATTATTTAAATAATATGAATAGTCCGTAGTTAGGGCCATGGTACTGACCGGAACAGGCACTGCTCCAATTCTCATGGCACCAAAGTAACTGAAGATAAATTCAGGACAATCGGGCAAACAGATCATAATCCGGTTTTCCTGCTCTACTCCCAGCTCGAGTAAAGTGTTCCCTACACAATTTGCCTCCTTTATAACTTCTTCGTAGGTAAAGCTTTTATCTTCATAAAATATAGCTATTTTGCCGCCGCGATTTTCTTCTAAATGTCGATCCAACAGAAAAGTACTGAGGTTAAACTCCGCAGGTATTTCAGGGATTTTCATTTAATTACGCCTCCTTGTAAAACAGAATACAGTAAAATTGTAATTTTTATATTGTATCTTTTCTCTATATTCATTATAGTACTATTTTTATGATTTTATATAATTTTTTCCCAGTTCTTTAGGTCTATTTTAATAGTAATTTAGCACTATAAAATTTTGCGCTTAGTTGAATATGCAGCACAAAATGTTGATTGCCGGGGCATTCTATAAAATATTTGCGTCCAAAAAGGATTTTTTGCTGCAATAAAGAATTTTTTAAATAAATTAACTATATTTTATATTGAAAGGGCTTATAAACAATAACGACGGGGATCGGTAAAGTCGCCTGCATCAGTCCAGGCTTGGATAAGCAGCGGAGGGATTCATTGATGAAAGCTACTGTGATGATTATTGATGAGCATGAAATATTTCGGAACGGGTTAAAACATCTCATCAATAGCACTTCGTGGGCAACATGCTGCGGTGAGGCCAGCAACATTGAGACAGCCCTTAATTTAATAAAAAATATAAAACCAAATATCTTGCTACTGGATTTGTATATAGGCGGGCGCCGCTCTTTTGAAGAAATACCGAAGTTAAAGGAAATCAGCCCTTCAACGAAAATTGTTATCCTGACTGCATCTGAGGATGAAGAAGATGTGTACGAAGCAACACGCCAAGGTGTGATGGGATATATTCTAAAAAATGCTTCTTTTAGCCAGCTGGAGACTTATTTAATAAATATAAATAACGGACGGGTTATTATGTCAGAAACTTTGGCATCTATTTTGTTCAAAAAGGTAATTAAACAAAATATCATTAAGCCTTTATCAGACCGCGAAAACGAAGTGTTATCTTTAGTGGCTGAAGGCTATTCCAATAAAGAAATAGCCCAAGAACTGTGCATTTCAGTAAATACAGTAAAGAATCATATTAGCAATATAATGAAAAAAATGAATGTAAAGAATCGAAATCAGCTAATTATTAGCTTTTTAAAAAGGAACCCATAAATTTCTTGAACTCAAACAGGCTTATATTAGTTTTGTGTTTACTCTGTTGGATAGAGTTGCCGGTAGCGGCTGTAAGCCTGCTCCACCTTTCTCACAAATAAACGGGTTTCCGGAAATGGAATATTTTCCAGGCCCTCTCTGCTGCCGTCCCACAGGCCACTACGCAGCCAGTTGCTTACACGGCCTCTTCCCCCGTTGTAGGCCGCCAGGGCAGCATATTGATTGTCATCGAACTGGCGAATAAGATACCGCAAATACCACGTCCCAATCAAAATATTTACCTGCGGATCATAAAGCTTCTCCTCTGTATAATCATCCATCCCGATTTGCTCTGCCACCCATAGGCCGGTTTCAGGCATTATCTGCATCAATCCCCGTGCCCCTTTGGATGATTGGGCTTCTTTATTAAAACTGCTTTCCACCCACACAACTGCAGCTACCAGCAGTGGTTCCAAATCGTTTTTCTGTGCTTCGGCAGTAATAATCTCGCGGTAGTGGAAAGGGTAAACAAAACGTGCCAGGTAATTGGCACGGGCTACAAATAAGTAAAGTAACAGTAAAAAAAGACCCAGGTAAAAAAGTCTATGTAATTTCAAGAATACAATACACCTCTTAATATGAAAGCTGTGAACTTTTTAACTTCGCTCCACAAGTCGCTTTCGCCACAGCAAAGCGCTGCTTCCATAGAACGGCAGCAGGGGCTAAACGAGAAAACTAATAAGCTACAACGGCAGACATGTCCGCCGGGCCATCTTTACGCCCTCGTTTCGCTGAACCTGCAGGCTCAAGTTGCAGATTCCGCTTACTACTTAACATGGTCAGAGGCCAAACTCTCCAGTTTTTCCCATAACAAGTTCACCTGCTTTTCCAGCGTCTCTAATGTATCATTGTTGTAGATAACATAATCTGCCGCATTAATCTTAGCCTGTAGGTCCTGCTGGGCGTTTATGCGGTTAAGGGCTTCCTCCCTGGAGAGCCCGTTTCTCTCCGCCAACCTTTTTATTTGAACTTCTTGGCTTGAAGCTACTACAACAATAAAATTAACATAGTCGCGGTACCCGGCCTCAAATAGAAGCGGAATGTCCCAGATTTGTATCTTTCCCGGGCAATGCTCGCCTAACTCCCTGCTTCTTACCTGAAACAACTCCATGACCCGAGGATGAACAATTTGGTTTAATCTTTGCAGGGCTGGTTCATTATTAAAAACCAGGTTGGCGATTTTCCGACGGTCCAGGCTGCCGTCACGGGTCAAAACGCCCTCTCCCAGCCAGGCCGTAATTTCCTTCCAGGCCGGCTCCCCCGGTTTGACCGCCTCCCTGGCCAGTTGGTCGGCATCAATAAGCAGGGCACCTTTTTGCACCAATATTTGGGCAACAGTAGATTTGCCGCAAGCTATCCCTCCGGTTAGACCTACTCTGATAAACATCACATCCCTTTTCTTAGAGTTACTAAACCTGGCACTGCGGGCAAAAATATGTCCCCCTGCCGGCAATGACGGTACGCTGCAGAGTTGTCCCGCATCTCGGACAGGGCTCCCCTGCCCGCCTGTACACTTTCAGCCTGTTTTGAAATCCTCCCGGGAGTCCCCTGAGATCCCGGTAATCCGAAACGCTGGTCCCCCGTAAAGCGATTCCTTCCTGTAAAATACTGTAAACAGCCTTATACAGTCGTTTTTTTTCCTTCAAGTCAAGCTCCCCCGTCTCCCTGGCCGGATCAATTCCTGCTCTGTATAAGGCCTCATCAGTATATATATTTCCCATTCCCATAAAATTTCGTTGATCCAGAAGAAAAGCCTTAATTTTGCTTCCCGGCTTTTTGGCCATAATTGCCAGGAACGATTCCAATGTAAAATTATCTTCCAGGGGATCGGGGCCTAAGCGAAAAGGAGTTGCCCGGTACAGTTCTTGCTTCTCCCAGAGCCTGAAAGTGGCAAATTTACGTATATCCTGAAAATGCAGAGAAATATTTCCGCTTAAATAAAAAATAACGCCGGTATACTTCTCCGGTTTAACAGGCACAGGATGAAAAATGAAACGGCCGGTCATGCGCAAATGGATCTCCAGGACCTTATCCCCGCTCAGGTAAAAAAGAATATATTTTCCTCTCCTTTTAACTGACCTGATAATCCTGCCGCATACCTGCCCGGCAAATTCTTCAGGAGTTATTCCCGGGAGCATATTTTCAAAGAAAAATTCCACGCCGACAATTTTTTTACCCTGCACACAGCTCCTTAAATCGCGAACAATGCATTCCACTTCCGGAAGCTCCGGCAAAGATCTTAACCTCCTTCCAGAGGATCCAGATGGTACCAGTCACGGCCAACCTTGAGATCGACTTTCAAGGGGACCGCAAGAGGTAAGACTCCTTCCATCAGGCTTTTAACCCTGGCGGCAACTTCATCGAGTTCCTCCGAGGGTACTTCAAAGATCAGCTCGTCGTGGACCTGCAGTAGCATGGCGGCTCTGAACCCCTTCTTTTCGAACTCCCTGTCTATGGATAGCATGGCGGACTTGATTATATCGGCTGCAGAACCTTGAATCGGCATGTTACGGGCAATACGCTCGGCAAAACTGCGCCGCGAATAATTGGAGTGATTAATGTCGGGCAGATAGCGCCTTCTATCCATGACAGTGGTTACATAACCGTTTTCCCGGGCCGTTTTAATGCATTCATCCACATACCTTTTGACCCCCGTATAGCGATTAAAGTAATTCTCGATATATTTACGCGCTTCGGCCCTGGGAATCTGCAGGTCCTGGGAAAGACCGTAATCGCTGATACCGTAAATTATGCCGAAATTTACTGCCTTGGCCCTGTTGCGCATCAAAGGGGTAACCTCTTCCAGGGAAACATTGAAAACTTCGGCCGCGGTGCGGGTGTGAATATCCTGATCTTTAAGAAAGGCATCCATCAGGTTGGGATCGCGGGACAGATGAGCCATAATGCGCAGTTCAATCTGGGAATAATCAGCCGACAACAGCAGGCTGTCTTCGCTGGAAGGGATAAAAGCTTGGCGCAGGCGCCTGCCCTCTTCCAGTCTGACCGGTATATTTTGCAGATTGGGGTCCTTGCTGCTGAGCCTGCCTGTAGCTGTTACGGCCTGGTTAAAGGTGGTATGAATTTTCCCTGTCTCAGGGTTGATAAGAGGACGCAGCCCTTCCAAGTAAGTAGTCTTTAGCTTGGCTACAGTACGGTATTCCATAATTTTGGCGGCAACAGGATGGATGGCGGAGAGTTCCTGTAATACGCGGGCATCGGTGGAATAACCTGTTTTAATACGGCGGATAACGGGAAGCTTCAATTTTTCAAAAAGAATATAGCTCAACTGCCGGGGTGAATTGAGGTTAAATTCTTCTCCTGCCAGCTCCATGATCTCTTTTTCCAGCAGGGCCATGCTTTCATCCATTTCGGCGGCCAGCTGATCCCAAATGTCCTCCCGTACCCTGATCCCTCTCAACTCCATTTTGGCCAGAACCCCAACCAGGGGCAACTCCAGGTTAAAGAAAAGATCCTTCAGGCGCCTGGCCTCCAGGCCATCCAAAAGCGTTTCCCTGAGAGCGAAAAGATGACGGGCGCAGGTACCCAGAAAATATGCCCTTTGTCGGGCTGTTTCCTCTTCCGGGAGGCCTTTTTCCGGTTCGCGGATCGATAATCCCAGGTACTCCTCGAACATTACGGGAAGGTGATAGGCAGGACGATCCGCCTCTAGAAGATAAGCGGCCAAAAGAGTGTCAAAAAAGGAACAGGCAGGTTTAACCCCGTTTTTTGACAACAGCTTTAACAGCGGTTTGAGGTCATGAGTGACCAGAGTGTTTCCGGGCGTTTCCAGAGTTCGCCCCAACAACTTGAAAAAGCGGGCAGCGTCAAAAAGTCCCCCGTTGTCAAAGGGGATATAGAAAACTTCCCCACCTTTTAGCGCACAGGCGGCTCCCGCCAAAAAAGCTTTGCCACGCCCAAAGCCCGCATTTAAAAGGAGGGAAAATTCATCCTCCTTCTGCCAGCGTCTGCATAATTTTTCCAAATCTTTGTCATCCGTAATAAAGGAAAACCCTTCCTCCTCAGGCGCCTTATTGATCTCGGGAAGGGAATCCGCCCCTATTCCTTTTCCTGCTGTATATTCATCGGGAAAAAGGGTAGATTGTCTGAAATAATCCGTTGCAGCATCATCTGACGGCTCTCTACTATTTCTTTTTTTCAGATCCGAAAGCTCTGGAATCTTTTCGATGAGATTATTGAACTCCAGCTCCCTAAACAGCTTAAACAGGGATTCCCAGTCCGCCTCCTGGCAACGGCATTCTTCCGGTTGCAGGCTGACAGGAACATTCCTTCTAATTGTAGCCAGATCCTTGCTGAGCAAGGCCTGTTCAGCATATTCCCGGAGGTTTTTCCCCACCTTCCCCGGAATATCCTTGCTCTGTGCAAGAACGTTCTCCAGTGAACCGTACTCTTTTAAAAGCTGCAGGGCCCTTTTTTCCCCGATACCGGGAACTCCCGGAATATTGTCCGAGCTGTCACCCTTTAAAGCTTTAAAATCCACCCACTGGGAAGGGGTAAGCCCGTATCGCTCCTGCATTTTTTCTACATTGAATTCTTCCAGTTGAGTGATACCCTTTCGCGTTATTAAAAGCTTTGTCCTTGGAGAAAGCAGTTGGTAGGCATCCGCATCCGCGGTGACGATAAAAGGAGCCAGGCCGAGTTTCTCGGCCTGCAGCGCAAAAGTACCGATCAAATCATCGGCCTCATAACCCTCTAACTCAGAAATAGTAATCTTAAAAGCCGTCAGGATGTCCTTAATCAGGGGCACCTGCTCTTTCATCTCTGCCGGCGTTTTTTCCCTGGTAGCCTTATAGGCGCTGTAAGACCGGTGGCGGAATGTCGGGGCAGGATAATCAAAGGTCGTCACCATAAAATCCGGAGACTTGTCTTTTAACAGGCGCAGCAGCATATTGGTAAAACCAAGAACAGCGTTTGTATGCAGGCCTTTGCTTGTTTTCAGTCCCAGCGGCAGGGCATAAAACGCCCTGTAGGCCAGGCTGTGGCCGTCGAGTATGAATAATTTGTCTCCGCCTTTCCCCAATTACCTTTTAACCCCCAACAATTATTCTGTCCGGTTACCTACACAGTTTAAAAGCACAATGTAAAACAAAGCCGGTTACAAATGAGCTGTTACAATGTCAAACATTAAAAATATATGGAGATTTTAATAATTCTACCCGTCTGCTCACTTTTTATTTGAGTGTCCGCTATGGTATAAAAGTTGACACCCCGCTAGGCACTGGGGAACTTTTTAAGCAGGTTAACCATTTCAATTGCTCCAAGAGCGGCATCCCAACCTTTGTTGCCCGCTTTTGTGCCGGCCCGCTCAATAGCCTGCTCCAGGGAATCGCTGGTAATGATGCCAAACATTACAGGTATCTCGGTTTCCAGGCCTACCAGCGCAATACCCTTGGCCACCTCGGAGGCAACATACTCAAAATGCGGTGTATCTCCTCTGATTACGGCTCCAAGACAAACAACTGCGTCATAACGCCCGCTTTTGGCCATTTTTTTTGCTACAAGCGGAATTTCAAAAGAGCCCGGCACCCATAAAACTTCAATATTTTCTTCATGAGCTCCATGCCTTTTCAGCACATCCAGTGCGCCGGTAAGAAGTTTACTGGAAATAAATTCATTAAAACGGCTGACCACCAGGCCAAAACGAAAACCTTCAGCGTTAAGCTGTCCTTCCAACTGTTTAACCAACTTCCACACCGCCCTTAAATTTCATTTTAGCGCATTACATCGTTAAAAAGTGTCCGAGCTTGTCTTTTTTGGTTCTTAAATAAAAGCTGTTGTAAAGCCCAGGTGTCACTTCGATGGGAACACGTTCCACAACAGTAAGGCCGTACCCTTCCAGACCTTTGATCTTGCGGGGGTTGTTGGTAAGCAAGCGCATTTTCCTGACACCCAGGTCAACCAGGATCTGAGCTCCAATGCCATAATCACGAAGATCCGCGGGGAAACCCAACTCCTCGTTTGCTTCCACCGTATCCCTGCCGCAGTCCTGTAACTGGTAGGCCTTGATCTTATTTAACAACCCGATACCGCGGCCTTCCTGCCGCATATATACCAGGACACCGCAGCCTTCTTCGTTGATCTGTTTGAGGGCCTGAGCAAGCTGCTTGCCGCAATCACAACGCAGAGAGCCCAAAACGTCACCGGTAAGGCATTCAGAGTGCACTCTTACCAGAACCGGCCTTTCCTTATCTATTTCTCCCTTGACCATAGCCAGATGTGTTTCCCGGTCAACAGAATTATCGTAGGCGATAAGCTTGAACTCTCCAAAAGCCGTAGGCAATACAGCCTCTGCCGCCCTCTGGACCAGTTTTTCCTTTTTCATGCGATACTGGATCAAATCGGCAATCGTGATAATCTTCATTTCATGTTCCTTAACAAATTCCATCAGTTCCGGAACGCGCGCCATAGTACCGTTTTCATTCATAATCTCACAGATAACGCCGGCCGGATAAAGCCCGGCCAGCTTGGCCAGATCGATAGCCGCCTCGGTATGTCCTGTACGGCGCAGGGTTCCCCCCTCCTTGGCTTTGAGAGGAAAAATATGGCCCGGCCTGGTGAAATCGCCAGGCTTTGCTTCGGGGTCGATTAATTTCTTTACCGTAAAGGCTCTCTCATAGGCCGAAATTCCTGTGGCGGTACCTCTGGCATCAACGGAAACAGTAAAAGCTGTTTCGTGACTGTCAGTGTTATGGGAAACCATGGGCGGCAGGTCCAGCTCTTCAATGCGCTGTGCCGTAAGGGGAACGCAGATTAAACCGCGTCCAAAACGTGCCATAAAGTTAATGGCCTCCGGAGTAACCTTTTCGGCGGCCATGACCAGATCCCCCTCGTTTTCTCTGTCCTCATCATCTACGACAACAATCATCTTGCCTTTTTTAAAATCTTCAACGACTTCCTCTATGGTATTAAAAGCATACTTCGCCAAAGGATACAGCCTCCTTTTTCAACAGCCGCCGGCAAACGCTGTTCCATTTAATGTTAAATGAATCCTTTCTCCCTCAAAAGGGTATATGTTACCCCCTCTTTTATCGCAATGTTTTTGTTACCGCCGCGGTTGCCTGAGGGCGAAAGATCCTTCTCGCTCCCGGCATCATTTAAAAGTAATTTCTCAATATATTTCACAAGCATATCAGCTTCCAGGTTTACCGTGTCTCCCGGCTTTTTAAAGCCCAGGGTAGTAAATTGTGCCGTATGAGGAACTATGGATACACTAAAGGCATTTCTTTCCGTCTTAACAACAGTGAGGCTTATACCGTCTATAGCGATAGAACCCTTTTCGACGACATAACGTGCGACCTGTTCAGGTGCACTTATCGTGATAACGCGAGCATTTCCCTCTCTTTTTTCTGCTAGAATTATCCCTGTGCCATCGATATGGCCACTGACAAAATGTCCACCCAACCGTCCGCCTACAGGCAGCGCCCTCTCTAAATTAACTTTATCGCCGCTTTTCAACTGAAAAAGGTTGGTTCGGCGCAGGGTTTCCGGCATTACATCGGCAGAAAAACCGATGGAAGAGATACCGGTTACTGTCAGGCAGACCCCGTTGACCGCGATACTGTCGCCTTCTTTAAGATCATCCAGCACTTTGTTTCCTTTTATTACCAGGACAACGCTGTCGTCAGCATGTTGCCGACCGGATACTACCCCCAATTCTTCCACTATCCCTGTAAACAACTTCTTTCCTCCTCACAGGGTAACCAATAATCAACAGGTCGTTATCCAACTGTTTCATTTCAATGTTTTCAACAGCCCAGGCCTCTTCCAACGTACCTACTCCAACTCCCTCCAAGAGGGTTGGGGCCTTCTCCCCCCCAATAAGCAGAGGAGCAATGAATATATAGAACTTATCGATAATGTTCTCCGCTAAAAGCGAATA
>DLUO01000075.1:0-2201 GCA_003444595.1 Bacillota bacterium | reverse complement strand
ACGATCCTGCTTTCCAGGGGGAGTCTCCCTTTACTGTCGATAATAATCCGCACCGGATCAGGGCCTTTTTTTCCATCAAGGCGGACTGTAAGCCGGGGATCGTCCCGCAGCACAGTATTAATGCCTACCATAATTCCGTCAGCGGTAGAACGAAGGCAATGTACAAATTTTCGTGATTTTTCACCGCTAATCCAGCGTGACTTTCCCAGGCTTGTGGCTATTTTACCATCCATCGTCATGGCCGTTTTAACAGCGACAAAGGGCTTTTTTGTTGTTATATATTTAAAAAATACTTCATTCAAGCGCCTGGCTTTTTCCTCTAAAACACCCACCTTAACTTTTATGCCGGCGTCTTGAAGCTTTCTGACGCCTTTTCCTGAAACAAGAGGATTCGGATCAGTTGAAGCGATTACTACTTTACGGACTCCGGCATTGATTATTGCATCTACGCACGGTGGTGTTCTCCCTTGATGACAACAAGGTTCCAGATTTGTATACAATGTGGCTCCCCGGGCCTTTTCCCCCGCTTCCTGCAAAGCGATAACCTCGGCATGCCGGGTTCCCGCCTTTTCATGGAAGCCCGTTCCGACAACCTCCCCATCCCTGACCAGGACCGCTCCGACCATTGGATTGGGGCTGGTCTTCCCCCGGCCCTGGCGAGCAAGATCCAGGGCTACCCACATATATCGTTCATCTGAATCCATCCGGGTTCCCTCACCTCGTTATATTTTTGGCTTAATTCAATTATATCACAATCAATTGTTTTATTAAACTTTCTGGCTTCTACCGTCTTTTATGTTACAGGTTGCATCTTCATAGCCTTGATCATTTTTGCGGGATCCGTAGCACCAATAAGAGCAGAGCCGGCCACAAGTATATCGGCTCCCGCCCTGACCACCTCTGCTGCTGTTTGCTCATTGATCCCACCGTCCACCTGTATCTTAAAAAAGAGCTTTTCTTTTTTTCTTTTCTCCGCCAGATCTTTAATTTTCGGCAGGACTCCCGGAATAAAATCCTGGCCGCCAAAACCGGGATTAACCGACATAATCAGGACCAGGTCCAACTCGGGCAGCATATATTCCAGGCAGTGAAGAGGTGTGGCGGGGTTCAGAGCCACACCGGCCTTGCAACCGCTTTTTTTTATCATCTGCACTACCCTGTGCAGGTGGGTACAGGCCTCGGCATGAACCGTAAGCAACTGCGCGCCTGCCTGACAAAAATCACTTAAAAAGGCTTCAGGATGCTGAACCATGAGATGGACATCCAGAAAAAGGTTAACACGGCCTTTCAGAGACCGGACAACCGGAGGCCCCATGGTGATATTGGGAACAAAACAACCGTCCATGACATCAATGTGAAGCCAATCTGCACCGGCGAACTCCAGACGTTTCACTTCCTGAAGAAGGCAGGAAAAATCTGCGGTTAAAATGGAAGCTGCCACCTTGATCATCTATCTATCTTCTCCCTTTTTATGAAAAAATGTTTTCTCCCTCTGCTGGATTTCTTTCAAGAAAGCAAGGTAATGCTCATA
The DNA here is from genome assembly GCA_003444595.1 of Bacillota bacterium. Lineage (GTDB taxonomy): Bacteria > Bacillota > Dethiobacteria > DTU022 > UBA8154 > UBA9862. The sequence goes on along the minus strand of DLUO01000075.1, from coordinate 670 downwards.
TCTCCAGGCAGCTATGGCTCCGTTTTGCACGGCCTCCTTGACAGCGCATCCCGGTTCCCTACTATGAAGGCAGCTGTTAAACCGGCAGGGTCCCCTGGAAGCCATTTCCGGGAAAAAAGCATCAAGCTCCGCTGACGTAACGCCCCTGAGATCCAGCCTCTGGAACCCGGGCGCATCGGCGACAAAAGTATTCTGCTCCAACTCCAGCAGCTCAACATGACGTGTTGTGTGTCGGCCTCTCTCCGTCTTGGCGCTGACCGCCCCGGAAAGAAGAGCCAGCTCCGGTTTTAATTTATTGAGCAGAGTAGATTTGCCTGTGCCTGACGGACCGGCAAGTACCGTTGTTTTTCCCTGCAGGTAACTTCTCAGTTCTTCAATTCCGTATCCCGTAACGGCGCTGCTCAGAATGATCTGGTACCCGCAGTCCAGGAGCACCTCTCTTACTTCCTTTATCCTCTTTTCATCTTCTGCTTCAGCCAAATCCATTTTATTAAAACAGATTACAGCATCAAGAAAAGATGCTTCGACAGAAACCAGAAGCCGGTCTAAGAAAAAAAGATCCAGCGGAGGCCTGCGCACAGACATCAAGACCACAACCTGATCAATGTTGGCCACCGGCGGTCTTAAAAGGCGGTTTTCCCGCGAATATACCTGTCTCTTATACACATCT
>DLUO01000024.1:9260-13925 GCA_003444595.1 Bacillota bacterium | reverse complement strand
TACACAAACTTATTCACACTCCCAACAAGGTTTTTTTGTGCTCAAAAGTGATCCACCTCCATACATGAAAGACGTTTTTACTACTTCCGGCATTTTTGATTTCTACTTTCCAATGATGCAAAAGGGCCGGTCACCAATTGTTTTTCGGTGACCGGCCCTTTGAGAGGTCCTAGTCTATTTTCTTAGTTTCTTGTTCCCAGTATAACCGCCTGCGCTTCTTCAAACGTTCCGGTGGTGAGGTAAGCTTAAACATCTATGAACGGGAGCGGACTTCTTGTTTCATAAACAGCACATAGGAAATACCGAAGATTATAAACGCTACTGCTACCAGGCATGTTAACTGAGGCCAGACCAGCAGTATGCTTTGCCCCAACGGCAGCGGCCCGGCAATGGCACCATAGGCCTGTTCGATGGTAATGGGGCCAAGCGTACGTATGGTGGGAACGAGCAGAGTTGTTGTTGCTTCACTAAAAAGCTGGCTGGGTGAAATGCGCAGCAAGTTCTGCACGAACCCCTGATAACCGATGATTTGACCGGGATCTGTAATCTGGGTAGGGAGGGTAGCCGCCACAACGATGTTAACAATCATAGAAAAAAACAGGGTAAAAAATAACCACACAGCAAGGCTGGATAAAGCTGATGTAGCCGCCTGTCTAAACCTGACAGAAAACATAATGGCCAGGTTCAGCCAAACACCAATATAGACAATGCTTACCAGCAGGAAAAAAACAATTCGCCAAAATTCTTCCGGAATGGGGGGTATACCTGTTAATAAAATACCCAACCCTATCATTAATAGTCCTAGAGTAGCAATCATGATGACAATCACTATCAAAGAGGCGACCAGCTTGGCATTAATAATATAATCCCGCGGAATGGGTTGGGCCAGCAAACGGCTTAAAGTACCCCTGCTGCGCTCTGAATTTACGGCATCAAAACCTAAAGCAATGCCGATAATCGGACCCAATAAGCTGACGAAGGTGATAAAAGGCGGCAGGGTGCCGTCAGTAGCGGTAAATAACTTCAAAAAGACAAAAGATGTCTTCGTATCTTCAGCTATCGCACTTTGCAAGCTGGACATGGCCGTATACAATGAGGCAATGGTTGTTAGAAACATCAGCGCCAGCAGAATCATGAATCGCCAGCTGTTAATATGGTCCATTACTTCCTTCTGCACGATCACCCAAAAGGGATGGCGTGATTGGTAAGTCTTTGGCTGTTCAGAAGAGATACGCTGCCATAAAGCACTAAATTTATCTAAAGCTGCCTTCATGCGGCCTCCCCCCTTCAAAATAGCGGTGGTAAATCTCATCTAAGCCATAGTCGTGTTGGCTTAAATGGTTCAGGCGGGCACCGTGGTTCACGATGATATTTGCGATTTCGGCGCTGATATTCTGCCGGCAAAAGATTTGTAAACGCTGCCGGCCTCGTTCAACTCTGGTCACATTTTGATTTGCTTTTATGGCGGCAACCAATCCGTCATCGATAGGTTCCGCCTCTGCTTCCAGTAGGATGGGATCGCTTTGAAACAGGCTGTAGGCCAGCTCTTTGATGGGGCCCACCGCGATCAATTTGCCATCCACAAAAAGGCCCACGCGATCACAGATCTGCTGTACTTGATACAGGTGGTGAGAGGACAACAGTACAGTCATGCCCCTCTCCCGGCTCAATTGCTTGATCAGTGTCAGCAACTCCCGCACGCCTTCAGGATCGATACCGCTGGTAGGTTCGTCCAGGATAATGACTTCCGGCTCCTTAATCAGTATATCAGCCAGGCCCAGGCGCTGCTTCATGCCCCGGGAATAGGTGTATACTTTTTCATAGGCTTTTTGGGTTAAGCCAACCTGTTCCAAAAGCTGCCGCGCTTTCTCCTCGGCTGCGGAGCTTTCAATACGGTTGAGTGCCGCTGTGTAAAGAATGTTATCGATACCGCTCAAGTGTTCATAGAACCCCACCTCATCGGGGAGGTAGCCCACTTTTTCTTTCACTAAAAGAGGCTGAAAGGTGGGGTCAATCCCGCAAACTTCTACCTTTCCTGAAGTAGGTTCCGACAGTCCCAACAACATTAGGATAGTCGTTGTTTTTCCTGCTCCATTGGGACCCAGCAGTCCAAATATCTCGCCCCGCTTAACAGAGAGCGATAAATGATCTACCGCCGTAAAGTCCCCGTATTTTTTAGTTAGCCCATTTAATTCAATAATGTTTTCTTTACTCATTACTATTTATTGCCTCCCATACCGGCGGAAAAGGTAATAGATTCCTGCTACTACCAGGGCAATAATCAGTACGCCTACCCAACCCCAGAGGGCAGAAGTTTCTACCGTTACCCGGAAGTCAGCACTGTCGGACGCTTCAGGTGTCTGGGCTTTGATATTGACAACATAATCTCCGGCAATGGCTTTACCGCTCGCTTTAATGTAGGCTTTTGCGGTTGCAGATTCACCGGGAAGCAGAGAACTGATATTTTCCGGTTCAAACCTGACTTCCCAATCTACAGGTGCTGCCTGACTTAGTTTTATATCGATCAACTCTGTTGAGCCGGTGTTGTTTAGCTGTAACTCCACCATCTTTTCTCTACCGGCGGTAATATCGGTACTTAACCGGCCGGTGGGAGTGGTCAACTCCATTTTGTAGGTGCCGGTAATTTGTACCTCCAGCTTTTCTTCTGCAGAAAAGGAACCTGCCTGGGCCGTAACAGGAATAGTATAGGTCCCGGCTTCAATTTCCTCCGGCGGGTCAATGGTGACACTGATATCCCGGGTTGCATTGGCATCTACTTTTACAGAGGTGACTTTTTGGTTCGATACTTCAAATTGGACACTCCATCCCCGGGGTGCAGCGGCAGAAAGGGCATAGAGCTGTTCATCGGCAGTGCGGTTTCTTAGAGTAACTTTGTACTCAAACTTGGAATCCGCAGTGCCTTGCATGCTGGGCTGCTCTGTTTCCAGTTCTGTTTTGAAGGTGCCCTGCTCCGTAACTTCAATCGTGATCGGCAGTGTACTGACCCCGCCGGCAGCATCAGTGGCGCGAAGCATAAAGGTATAACGGCCCTTTTCCACCCGCAAAGGTACCTCGATCTGCATGGTAAAACTTTCTTCGCTTTGGGGCTTGATAGAAAGCTGGCTGATACTCCAGCCTCCTGCAGTTAAACTCACTTCCCAGTCTTCCGGCTGTTCAACTACCTGCAGAGATACCGTCTGGATGGAATTGCTGCTATTAATAATATCAACATAGTAATTAATTGATTCGCCCGGTGTAACGGCAATCCCGGCATATTTTGTAAACATGGAAATACCGGCTGCCGATGCAGGTACAGCAGGCAACACAATCCCCCCCAGTAAACTCAACAACAGCGTTAGTATAACGGCCCTTTGTAAATGGTGTTTCAAGCTTTTTCCTCCTTTACTGTTTTTTTTCTATTACTGGTTTGATTCTATAAATAGTTACGTCTAAAGAACGTAATTGGATTTATCAGATTTGATTTTTTTGGAGATTGTTATATACAAAAATTTAATATAAAATAGCTGTTAGAATCCCAGGTAAAGCGGGTGAGGAGAAATGTCCAACTCATGGCTACAGGGAACAGAACGCTCTCTGCAGTGGTTTGACGACTTTTACAAGCAAAATGTCTCCTATGTATATAAAATCGCTTTGCATATAATCCGCGATCCTGTCGAAGCGGAGGATTTATGCCATGATGTCTTTTTAGAAGTGATCCAGCATCCGGAACAGTTTGACCCGAGCCGGGGCAGCATCAAAGCCTGGTTGGCGGTTAAAACCAGGAGCAGAGCAATCGACCGCTTACGAAAGCAAAAAAGACAGGGATTAGACAGCACACCGGAGCCTGCCGTCACTAACAGTACAGACCCCACCGCCGAATCAGTCTTAAGGAAACTGGACATCGAAAGCTTGCATGAATCACTACGGCAATTACCAAAACCTCAGCGTGAAGCGCTGGCGGCAACCTTTTTTCAATCGTTACGGCAAAACGAGTTGGCCAAATTAACCGGCCGCCCGCTGGGAACGATTAAGTCCCGGATTCGCTATGGAGTGAAAAATATTAGAAAGCAATTTGCCAGTATGGGTTGGTTGGAACCTTAAGGAGGTTACGGATATGAATCCAACACAATGCGGGCAATTTGAAATGGCCATTGTCGATGATATTCTGGGCAACTTGCCCTCAAATAAATCTCAAGCCTTGCAGGATCATCTGGATGAATGCCTATCGTGCCGGAAATTATATTCAGAATGGCGTGAGATTTTAAAAGATGAGAAAAGCGTTGAGCCCCCAGTCTCTCTGTATAACCGTCTGGCAAAAAAATTCCTGCGCCGGCATGTCAGGCGCAAGACTCTCGCCCCGGCAACCATCTGGGGAGCAACCTCCGCCCTCCTGCTGGGCATGCTTGTCCTGGCCATAGTAGCAGTCCAAGGCAAACAGCCCCTGGTTCCACGGGAGCAACTTCCTATTGCCTCGGAAGATATCCCGTCCTTTGTACTGGATGATACAGAAACCGTACAGTATCTGATTAATCCTCAAGAGGGGCAGCTTACCGAAATTAAAGGCATTATTTGGGTAAACAACCGCCTTGATGAGATATACTGTTTCGTGCAAAACCTGGAATATAATGCTAACCATGACTACCAAATATGGTTGATTAAAACCGT
>DLUO01000024.1:3473-9003 GCA_003444595.1 Bacillota bacterium | reverse complement strand
AAAATTCAAGAGGTACAACAGATAAGTATCAGCCGGGAACCTAAAGGCGGAAGCCTTTATCCTACCACCGGAGATACAATTTTGGTTGACTTTGATTTACAGTAGGAATCGGCCTTTGGCTGATTCTTTATATCTCCTTTTTTTTCTGTAAAGCCGCCTTTCCTGCCAATATCAGGTTTTCAGCTGTAAGGCCGTATTTTTTAAGTAAAGCTTCCGGAGTCCCGGACTCCCCAAAAGTATCGTTAATGCCAACCCTTATAACCGGAACAGGAAAATTTTCCGAGACCAGCTCAGCCACCGCACTCCCGAGACCTCCAATTACGCTGTGCTCTTCGACAGTAACCAGAGTTCCCGTTTTTTGTGCCATCTCCAGTAAAAGCTCCTTATCCAGCGGCTTTATTGTATGCATATTTACCACGGCAGCGCTAATCTTTTCGCTTTCAAGCAGCTTAGCCGCTTCAAGTGCCGGTTTTACTGTGATACCTGTTGCTATAAAAGCCAAATCCTTTCCATCTTTCAAAAGCTGTGCCTTTCCCAGCTCAAAAGGCAGCCCTTCAGGTATCACTACGGGAACTTTCGGCCTCCCCAGCCGGAGATAAACAGGACCGCTACACCTGGCTATGGCCTCTACCGCCTGATAAGTCTGCCGGCCGTCGGCAGGCACAACAACCGTCATGTTTGGCAGCACGCGCATCAGTGCAATGTCCTCCAGCGCTTGGTGGGAAGCACCGTCTTCGCCGACAGTAATACCGGTATGCGTAGCAACAATTTTTACGTTTAATTTGGTATAGGCGATGGAGTTTCTTACCTGGTCATAAGCCCTGCCTGTGGCAAAGACGCCAAATGTACTGACAAAAGGAATAAAACCGGAAGCGGCCAAACCGGCGGCCGTTCCCATCATGTCCGCTTCAGAAATTCCCATGTTAAAAAAACGAAGGGGAAATTTTTCGGCGAAGAGTACTGTTCTGGTCGAATTGGAAAGGTCGGCATCCAGTACGACAATTTTCTCCATACGCTGTCCAAGCTCTACCAGTGCCTTACCGTAAGCTTCCCTGGTAGCAATTTCTTCAGTCAAGTTGTTCACTCCCTCTCATTTTTCCAGCTCCTTAAGGGCTCGTGCATATTCATCTTTATTGGGCGCCCGTCCGTGCCAATCGATCTGGTTTTCCATAAAGGATATTCCCTTTCCTTTGACAGTGTGTGCGATGATCATTGTCGGAGCCCCTTTTTGCGCGTGAGCCCTTTCGATAGCCTCAAGCAAAGAGGTGTAGTCATGCCCATCTACTTCCAGTACATTCCACCCAAATGCCCGCCATTTCTCGACCAACGGCTCGGGGGATTTTACATCCCGGATCCAGCCGTCTATCTGCAGGCCGTTATAGTCCAGAAAAGCCGTAAGATTATCCAAACGATAATGAGCGGCGCTCATGGCAGCCTCCCAGACCTGCCCTTCCTGGATTTCTCCGTCACCAAGGATCACATAAATGCGGCGCCGGGAATTTTCGAGACGGGCAGCCAGAGCCATACCGTTGGCTACGGAAAGCCCCTGTCCCAGTGAACCGGTAGACATCTCCACGCCGGGAGTTTTGCACATATCCGGGTGACCTTGCAGGGGGGAGCCGATCTTACGCAGGCTTTCCAGAAAACCGGCCGGGAAAAAACCCCGGTCCGCCAGCACGGCATAGAGCGCGGGGCAGGCATGTCCTTTGCTCAAAATCAGTCTGTCTCTATCAGGATCCTGGTAATTTGCCGGGTCTATCTTCATAACCATGTAATACAAAACGACCAGTATGTCCAGCACAGACAACGCACCGCCCGGGTGACCGGAGGCTGCCTTGTAAATCATGGTAATGACATCCCGGCGTAACTTTCTGGCTTTCTGCCTTAACTCTTCGATAGCAGCAGTTGAAATTGCCGGCAAATTTTCATCCCCTTTACTATTGCTTTTAAATAGGTCCAAAGCCCTCTCCTAGAACCTCGCCTACATTGCTGACAATAACAAAAGCCTCGGAATCGATTTCCCTGACAATACTTTTAAGGCGTGTCACCTGTGACTGTGAAACAACGCAAAAGATAATGCCTTTTTTCTCTCCGGAATAGGCACCATGGCCTTCTAAAAAAGTAGCGCCGCGTCCCAGCTCGCTCATAATCTTCTGGGTGATTTCATTCCTTTTTTGATTGGAGATGATCAGCGCGGCCTTGGAGAGAGAAAAACCTTCCTGAACAAAATCCACGACCTTGCTGCTTACAAAAAGAGACAACAGGGCAAAAAGGGCCACTTCGGGGCTAAAAATAAAGCCTGCAGCTACAATGATGGCCAGATCCGCTCCAATAAGGCCGTAACCGCTGGTCAATCCCCAAAAATGATGGATCAGCTGTGCCACCAGCGCCGTGCCCCCTGTTGAGCCCCGGGAGCGGAAAACAAGACCCAGTCCCAGGCCGACCCCGGTTCCGCCAAAAACAGAAGCCAGAAGCAAATCGGTGGTTACCGGAGTAACAAAAGTAAAGAACTCCAGCATAACCGGCAGCAAAATTGTGCCGGCCAGGCTGTTGGCGACAAATTTCCAGCCCAGGTATCTCCAGGCCAGGATAAACAGGGGGATATTCCCCAAGAGAACTGTCAGGCCCACAGGGAACCGATAAAGATGAAACAGTATTATGCCAAGGCCGCTAACACCGCCGGCCGCAAGCCTGTTGGGAATAAGGAACATATTGTAAGCTGCAGCCATGATAGCCGTCCCGATGATGATACCAAGCAGTTCCCAAAAAAATTTTTTCCACTGTATCTTACGCCTGTAAGCATGCATTATAGCGCAGGTAAGCCTCCAGAAAAAGATCGATTTCTCCGTCCATTACCGACTGGATATCGCCTATTTCCACACCTGTGCGGTGATCTTTTACCAGTGAATACGGGTGAAAGACGTAGGAGCGGATTTGACTCCCCCAGGCAATTTCTTTCTGCTCTCCCCTTAAAGCAAAAAGCGCCTCTTTTTGTTGGCGCTGCGCCATGTCTGCCAGCTTGGCCAGAAGTATGCGCATAGCCCTTTCCTTGTTGCTATGCTGAGACCGTTCATTTTGGCACTGCACGACAAGCCCTGTCGGGAGGTGTGTAATCCTCACGGCTGAATCGGTCGTATTTACATGCTGCCCTCCCGCTCCCCGGGAGCGGAAAGTGTCGATTCTTAAATCATCCGGGTCCACATCCACGTCAATGCCCTCTTCCACCTCCGGCAACACATCCACCGAGGCAAAGGAGGTATGCCTGCGCCCCCCGGCATCAAAGGGTGATATGCGTACAAGACGGTGGACACCCCTTTCAGCCTGGAGGTATCCATATGCTTTCTCTCCTTTAACAAGAAAGGTGACGCTTTTAATGCCTGCTTCTTCACCAGGCCAAAGATCAAGAAGCTCTACACTATAGCCTTTCTTCTCTGCCCAGCGGGTATACATGCGCAGGAGCATCTCAGCCCAGTCCTGGGCCTCCAGCCCTCCGGCTCCGGGATGGATGGACAGAATAGCATTTTTCTCGTCATATTGTCCTTTGAAGAGAAGGCTTAGTTCTTCTCTATCCAACAGAGCAGCAGCCTTAAGGCTCAACTCCTCCGCCTCCTTTAACAACTCCGGTGCCTCTTCCTCCTTTTCCATCTCCTTGTACATCTGCAGCAGGACACTCCAGTCCTCCAAGATCTTTTCCAGTTGGTTATAAACCTCCAGACGATCTTTTAACTGCCCAAGTTCCTGCATTACCCTGGCGGCAGTTTCAGGATCGTTCCAAAAGTCAGGATGGCCTGCTTCCTTCTCCAGCAAGCTTATCCTTTTTATTTTCTCCTCCAGGTCAAAGAGATTTCCCCCATTCTTCCAGTCTCTTTTTTTGTTTCAACCATTGATCTTTCAAATCAAGAAGCAATTTAAAGCCCCCCTTATGGCCTTAGGCCCCACAGCACTTTTTATATTTCTTGCCGCTTCCACAGGGACATGGATCGTTCCGGCCAACTTTCTCAACAGTTACAGGAGTGCGTTTACCGGCAGTGGCTGCACCCTTGGCTTCCTCCATGGCCCCCTTGCCTTCCGCTTTTAGCGATATCATTGGTTTAGCCACGCGCTGTCTCTCCGGAGCCTGGTTAACTTTAAGGTGGAACAGCAGGCGGACCACATCTTCCCGGATAGAATGGATCATCTCCTGAAACATCTCGTAAGCTTCATACTTATACTCGATCAGGGGGTCCTGCTGGCCAAAGGCTCGCAGGTATACACCCTGCCGGAGATCGTGCATGGCGTCAATATGGTCCATCCACTTGCTGTCGACGGTTCGCAGGAGGACAACACGCTCCAGCTCCCGCATAACCTCGGGGCTAATCTCTTTTTCTCGCTCGTCGTAAAAAACACGGGCTGCCTCAAACAGCCGCTTCTTTATTTCCTCCCGGGAGAGAAGCTGCAACTCCTCCCTGCGGAAATGTCCTGCCGGCACAAACAGTCTCTCCACATAGTTCAACAACCCGTGCAGATCCCACTCTTCTTCGGGCAGCTTATCATCGGCATAGAGAGACAAGGCCTGCTCCAGGAGATCATAAATCATCTGAATAATACTATCGCGCAGGTTCTCTCCTTCCAGCACCTGCCGGCGCTGCCTGTAAATAACTTCCCTTTGCTGGTTAAGGACATCGTCGTACTCCAGGATATGCTTGCGTATCTCAAAGTTACGGCCTTCTACTTTTTTCTGAGCATTTTCTATGGCTTTACTGATAATGGGATGCTCGATGGGGATATCCTCTTCCATCCCCAGTTTCTCCATGATCGACCTTACATTATCCGAACCGAAAAGCCGCATCAGATCATCTTCCAGGGAAACATAAAAAACGGAGGATCCCGGGTCCCCCTGCCGGCCGGCGCGCCCTCTGAGCTGGTTGTCAATGCGCCTGGATTCATGCCTTTCGGTGCCGATAATGTGCAACCCTCCCAGCTGCACCACGGTGTCGTGATTACGTTTCCAGAGGTCGCGGAGTTGCTGAATTTTAGCCTTCTTTTGCTCCTCTGTCAGGCTGTCGTCAGCCAGTACTGCTTTCACCTGCGGCTCCACATTGCCGCCCAGGACAATGTCGGTGCCCCGTCCGGCCATATTGGTGGCAATGGTAACCGCGCCTATCTGGCCGGCCTGGGCAATTATTTCCGCCTCTTTATCATGATACTTGGCATTAAGAACATTGTGAGGCACACCCCTTTTGGAGAGCATCCGGCTCAGTTCTTCAGATTTTTCAATGGATATAGTGCCGACCAAAACCGGTTGCCCGCTCCGGTGCTTCGCTGTGATCTCCTCCACCACGGCGTTAAACTTGGCCTTCTCGGAGCGGTAAATCAGGTCGGGAAAATCCTTCCTGATCATCGGTTCGTTAGTGGGTATAACCACGACATCCATGCCGTAAATTTTCCGAAACTCGTCTTCCTCTGTAGCGGCAGTACCGGTCATACCCGCTAATTTCTCGTACATGCGAAAATAATTCTGAAAGGTTATGGAGGCCAGCGTCCGGCTTTC
>DLUO01000024.1:0-3224 GCA_003444595.1 Bacillota bacterium | reverse complement strand
CTGTAGCGGCGGCCAAACATAAGCCGCCCGGTAAATTCGTCCACAATAATAACTTCCCCGTCCTTAACAACATAATCCCTGTCTCTTTTCATCAGGACATGGGCTTTCAAGGCCTGCCTGACATAATTTTCAATTTCCGTGCGCTGCTCCGATTCTTCCAGGTTTTTTAAACCCAGGGCAGTTTGGACAAACTTGGCCACCTTTTCAAAACCTTTTTCCGTAATGTCCACGTTATGTGCTTTCTCATCCACTTCGTAATCAGCGTCTCTTTCCAGGCGGGGGACAAAAGCGGCAAATTTTTCGTAGAGCTCTGTGGGCTTATCTGCAGCACCGGAAATAATCAGCGGTGTCCGGGCTTCATCTACGAGAATGCTGTCCACTTCGTCCACAATGGCATAGTAGTGGGAGCGCTGGACCAGATGCTCCTTGTAGATAACCATATTGTCCCGGAGGTAATCAAAGCCAAACTCGTTGTTTGTACCATAAGTTATATCGGCACTGTAAGCCTCCCTGCGCTGCTGGGGGTTCAAGCCATGAAGGATGGTTCCTACCTTTAATCCCAGCAGTTCGTAGACAGGACCCATCCATTCCCGGTCGCGCCGTGCCAGGTAGTCGTTAACGGTAACAATATGAACCCCCTTGCCGGTCAGGGCATTCAGGTAAGCGGGCATAGTCGCCACCAGTGTTTTCCCTTCACCCGTTTTCATCTCGGCAATGCGGCCCTGATGCAGGACAATGCCTCCTAAGACCTGGACATCAAAGGGCCTCATGCCCAGGACACGGCGAGCCGCTTCGCGTGCCAGGGCAAAAGCTTCCGGGAGGAGATCGTCCAGGGTTTCCCCCCGGTCAAGCCTTTCTTTAAAATGAGCTGTGTATTCCGGAAACTGGCTTTCCTTGAGCTGCTGCATGCGCTCTTCGTAAGAATTGACCTCCTCGACAAAGCGCCAGAGCTTCTTTACTTCTCTTGCGTTGGGATCGCCGAATATTTTCGTTAACAAACCCATCAATAATTCCCCCGTTTACGGCAAATGGCCTGCCGCCAGCGTAAAAAAAACGTCATTCAAAAATTCTCCGACAAATTAACTTCTGGTAAATATTCGTTCAAAAATATTCTACTAGAAAGCAGGGCAAATTACAAGTTGCCGGATTTCTCCTAAATTCTCGCTACCGTTTCGGGGTTGGGCCGTTAACTCCAGACAGGTAACGCGGGATGAAGGTGAGATCCGGCAGCACCGCTGCAACACCATCTTTCTCTAATAAAGGCCTGCCGGCGGCGCCGCTGTGGCCGGATAAAACACCAATAAAACAGCCGCCCATTTCCCTTGCCGCCGCCAGATCTGCCGGCGAATCCCCTACTATCCAGCACCGGCTCGGTTCAGGCTTCCTGGGCGCGGGACAAATAAGCTCTTCCGCTCCGAGCTCCCTTCCCCAGTAGGCCTTTAAAAAAGGAAAAGGATGCGGTTTACCCAGGCAGATTGTTTTTCCCTTTGCTTTCAAAGCCCCTTCCGCTTTTTCCACATCATCAAAGGTCACGACCGAGCCGCGATCAAACAGCTCCCAGATCCCCATGCTTTCGAGGAGGGGTTGAAGCTCATTTAAAGGCCTCCCTGTTGCTATACCCAGTAACCAGCCTTTCTGTAACAGCTTTTTAAGGGTGGCTGTAATTTTCTCCACCGGCAGGAGCGGCTTTTCATCAAAAATGAGCCCTCTTTTGCCCGGGACGGACGGTTCCCTGCAGTAAAATTCCCTGTATTTCTCCTCTCCGAGATACCACTCCTGAAAAATATCCCGGACCTTTTTCCATAAGGGAGAAAAGTAAACAGAAATTTGTTCCCCGCGTTTCCTGTCCCCGCCGGGGATGCGGGAGGCTAACTCCCCTGCCAGCTCCGCCCCCCGGGCCTCGCCGGCCCAGCAGGACAGAATCGCGTCAAAAGACGGCCTCCATCCTCCGGGCAGGGCACGGCGGGCAAGTGTACCCAGATACTCCAGTTCTATAACATGTCCGACATCATTTGTCCAAGCTGTGCTTTCCAGCCCTTTTTCAGCCAGCGCCTTTAACAGCAGCACCAACTGATAGCCGAATGTTAAGAAAGCCAGGTCCCAGTTGGAGTTGACACCATGCCCTTTAACAAAGGCAATGACCTTATCTTCCTGAAATACAGTCTTCCTAATGGAGGCGATCTCAGCAGGAGTTAAAGCTGTTTTAAACCGGGGTAGTTCACCTGCCGGCTCGAGGCCCAGATAGAGCGGGCTGAAGAGCAACTCCCATACGGCCAGGGAAGCGGCGTTCCAGTAACACTCCTCTCCAGTTATAACACCATCCATATCAAAAATAATTTTGTACCGGCCCTTTCCTTTTTTCGCCACGCCTGCTCCCCCGCCCCTTATGCTTATTCCCCGGAAAAAATATCAAGCTGCACCGGCCCGGCAACACCCGAAGTGATTCCCTTTCTCCATTCTCTCAGGGCAAGAGCGCGAAACAGAGACTCTCCAAAGGAGCGAAATACCGCTTCCCAAATATGGTGCCCGTTTACTCCCTTTAATACATCCAGGTGCAAGGTGCAGCGGGCTCCCTGGACAAATCCCTCAAAAAAGGCCTGGAGATCCTCTGAATCCGTATTTTCTGTTCGTAATGGGATAACTACTCCAGGGTGAGAAAAATCCAGGTAGGCCCTGTTTTCAAAGCTGATTACCGCCCGGGCCAAAGCCTCATCGATGGTTGCCAGGGCAAAACCGTAGCCCACCAGGCCGTCGCTGAGCCTCAGCTTAACATATTCATTGACAGCATTCCCCAATGTTATTCCTATATCTTCACAGACGACGTGGGTGAGATAAAAATCATTCAGCTCGACATTTACCTCCAGGTTAAACTCGCCCCGCCAGATTACATGCTCAAGCATATGATTCAAAAAAGGCATTGTCGTTTTCAATCCCTTTTTCGGGCTGGCAGAGCGGGGACCAAAATCAAGCTTTACGACAATTTTTGATTCTGCAGTTTTCCTTTCAGCCGTAACCTGCACATTTTCCCGTCAAAAGCCCTATATCAGGCCTTTTTCCGGATGCCTCCTTTCGGGTAGTATAAGCTCAGGTCCTATTCGCCTGCCGGCGGGTATCCGTACTCGCCGGGTTTCCCCCCTCTTTCTCTGACCGCCATGGCATGAGCCCAGAAGCCCTCAGCCTCCGCAAAGCGCACCGCCGCCTCCCTGACCCTGTCAAAACCTTCC